>JBAVNP010000251.1:0-5598 GCA_049691175.1 Sedimentisphaerales bacterium | reverse complement strand
GTATAAACCGTTCGTCCAAAATAAAAGCGACCGGCATTATATTAACGTATCGCGAATAGCTATCGGCACCGTTCTGCTGCTTGCCATTTATATCGCGGTCCATTACACGAGTCTGATGGATATAATTAAGATGCAGCCTTTGCTGAATATTATCTTCGGGGCGCCGGTAATGCTCCTGCTGTTCTGGAAACGATTGAGTCTTAAAGCCGTATATACGCAGGTAATAGTCTGCACTTTGCTGTTCGCGATTCTGCCGGAAATACTGCCTGCATTCCACTCAGTTAAATATTCAAAATGGCTCACTCAGCAAACCGTCGAACAAACGGTTATGCGTAATGCTCCGGCTACACAGCAAGACGTTGATAAAGGAGCTGCTTCCGCTGTCGGGCAGAAAATAAAGAAAGAAGCTATAATACCACCCGCAAGCATATTCTACAGCTCAGTAGCAAGGAGTAAGCCGGAAGATGCTAATTCGCCAATGGTCGGCATAGGAAGGCTGAATACCGAATTGGTGGTTGCCGATTTAATAGGGCTAGACCTCACAAAGATGAAACCGGCTTCGCTGCTGACGGCAAGATACCTTGTGGCTTCGCTCCTGCCGTTTATTATCCTTATCCCGGTAAGTTTATTCACCAAGGATAAGGGCCTGGAAGAAAGTATAGCCCGCTTCTATGTCAAGATGAAGACTAAGGTCATTCCGAACCGCGAACTGGACCACGCAGAACTTGAGAAAAGTTACGCCAACCCGACTCGGTTTGACCATACGAAACTGTTCCCGAGTTCCAGCTGGGAATTCTGCAAATGGGACAAGGAAGATACCTATGGTGTCATCGGAAGTCTTGCTCTTACGCTCGGTATCGTAGCAGGCTTCTGGCTGATAATTAAAATGCTTTAACAATTCAGGAAGGAATATTAATTATGTATTTTCTTGGTTTTCATTGGATAGACATTCTGGTGATTGTTACGTATCTGGCAGCTATCACCTACGTTGGTAAAAAAACGTCAGGTAAAGTGCACACTCAGGAAGACTTTTTTCTGGCCGGCCGCTCTGTAGGCAAATTTCTTCAGTACTTTATGAATATGACCACCATAGTCGATGCGAGCAACGCCGTAAATACCGCCAGTTTCACCTTCGGTAAAGGACTCGGCGGTGTATGGCTTATGCTGTCCGCCATCTTTGCGGGACCCTACTACTGGTTTCTGGCAGGCTGGTTCAGGCGTGTAAGACTGATTACAATGGCAGAGCTTTTCGATGAACGGTTCAAAAGCAAATTCCTGTCCTGTTTTTACGCCTGTGTCGGAATTTGGCTGACTATAATTCTTACCGGTATCAGCTACAAAATCTCGCTGCGCACATTTCAGGCAATGACTGTTAAACCAATGGAAAAATGTACCGCCGTAGAAAAACAAAAGGTACAGCTTTATCAGGAATACAACCAGCTTAATAAACTTTACAAAACAAAACAACTTCCCGGCGAGCAGCACTCAAGATTTCAGGTCCTCGATAGTATGTACAAAAAAAACCAAATCAGCTCTTATATATCTTACACCCCAGCCTCATGGTTTTACCTGCTCTATACGGTTTTCGTAGGCGCGTATGTAATAATGGGAGGACTTAAAGCAACGGTCTGGAATAACGTAATACAGGGAATGCTTGTATTTGCGTTTTCAATAATGATGATACCGATTGCACTGGCAAAACTGGGAGGCTGGAGTGAATTTACCTCAAGGATACCGGATCATATGCTGTACTTTTTCGGCACCGGTGTGGATGAATTCTCACTGTGGTCAATCATTGCACTTATACTGTCTAACTCTATTATCGGCATCACAGGCCATCAGGGCAATATGGCTCATAACGGCTCAGCCAAAGATGAAATCACCGCAAGAGTCGGCGGTTTGGGCGGCAATTATACCAAACGAATTCTTACGATTATGTGGGCGGTGTGCGGCCTGCTCGCTTTCGCGCTTTACCACGATTCAATATCTGACCCCGACACTACCTGGGGCGTGATGTGCAATAATCTGCTGGGAGTGGGACTAAAAGGCGTTATGTTAGCCGGCATCCTGGCCGCTAATATGGCCGCTTTGGCCTGTAATTCCATTTACCTCTCGGCATTATTCGTCCGAAATTTATATAAACCGTTTGTCCAAAACAAAAGCGAACATCATTACATTAACGTATCGCGGGTTGCCATTGCCGCTATTCTGCTGCTCGCTATTTATGTCGCGGTATTCAGCACAAGTCTGCTCGATATGATGTTGATGCTGCCGATGCTGAATGTTATCTTTGGGGCGCCGGTAATGCTTTTGCTGTTCTGGAAACGCCTCACACTTAAGGCCGTATATACAGAGGTAATTATCTGCACATTAGCATTCGCAGTTCTGCCGGAAATACTGCCGAGATTCGATTCAGTCAAACAATCGAAATGGCTCACACAGCAGACCAATGAACAGATAATTTACCGCGATTTGCCGGCTGCACAGAGCGATGTCGATAAAGGGCTCGCTTCTGCTGTCGGACAAAAAATAAGAAAAGAAGCCATAATTCCTCCCGCAGGCATATACTTTAATTCGGCGGCAAGGAGCAATCCGGAAGATGCCAATTCACCGATGACCGGCCTGGGCAGATTGAGAACCGAACTTGTTTTTGCCAGATTGATAGGGCTTGACCTGGTAAAAATGAAACCATCTGCAATTTTAACAACCCGATACCTTGTGGCTTCTTTTTTGCCGTTCCTTATTCTTATACCTGTGAGTCTATTCACTAAAAACGTAGGTCTGGAAGAAAATATAGCTCGCTTCTACGTCAAAATGAAGACGAAAGTTATCGCAGACCACGAACTGGATAAGATCGAACTTGAGAAAAGTTATACCAACCCGACGCGATTCGACCATATGAAGCTGTTCCCGAATTCCAGTTGGGAATTCTGCAGATGGGATAAGGAAGACACCTACGGCATCCTCGGAACCTCGGCTCTTACATTAGTCATCGTAGCACTGTTTTGGGTGCTTATTAAAATGATTAGCGGCTGACCGATAAACCTAAACTGATTGAACGCTGTATTTTTTAATCTTTGGTTTGTGAAACAATTCCCGCCGCTGTCTGCAGGCCGGTTGCAACCTCCGGGATAATTCCTTTGCGGATATATATGGGATGAATCAGCCGGCGCATGTGAGACAGTTTTTTTGCAAAAAAGAACATAACAGCAATGCTTAAAAGTCCGCTCAGCAATAGTGTGTGCGGCGCACCAAGATAGGCGGCTGTGATTCCTCCCAGCAAACTGCCCAGCGGCGCAATACCTATAAATGCCGTTACGTGAAGGCTCATTACCCTGCCGCGCTTGTCGTCATCGACAATTGTCTGGAGAATTGTATTTATCGAGGCCATCTGCACCATTACTCCAAAGCCCGGCAGGGATACCAGCAAAAGCGACAGCCATATATTTCGTGAAAACGAAAAACCAATAACTCCCGCGGCAAAAACACCCGCCGCGACAATCACGACCATTTCGAGACCCTGCACGCTTTTTCGTCTGGCAAGATAAATCGCGCCGATGAACGCACCTATTCCTGTAGACCACAGAAGAGAACCATAAGTTTGCGGCCCTCCGCTCAAAATAGTTTTTGCGAAAACAGGCATCAAAACCGCATACGGCATCGCCACAAGACTCATCGCTGCCGTGTATAACAGGATAGACCTTATAGGCACAAAGCCGAAAGCGTATCTCAAACCATCTTTAATTCCGGCAAGCATTGCGCCGTTATGTTTCGCTTCGCCGCTGCGAGTCAGTCTCATAGCGGCAAGGGAATAAATAACCGCCAGAAAACTTACAGCATTAATAAAGAAACAGGAGGCTTCGCCGACTTGGCCTATCAAAAAACCCGCTAACATAGGACCTATCTGTCTTGCCAGATTGAATATCATCGAATTAAGCGCGATGGCATTCGGCAAATCTTCTTTTTTATCGACCATTTCATAAACAAACGCCTGCCGGGTCGGCATATCAATCGCGTTAATAATCCCCAGAAAAATGCTAAGCAGAATAATTCGCATCATTGTTATACTGTCGAAAGCAACCATCGCGGCTAGCAGAAATGCCTGTATCATCGCCAGAACCTGTGTGATTATAACTGTTCTTCGCCGCGGCCAGCGGTCGGCAAAATCGCCCCCAATCAGTGAACCAAACAGCACCGGCATCTGACCGCAAAATGAAACCAGTCCAAGATAAAATGGTGAGCCGGTCAGTCTGTAGACCAGCCAGCCTAACGCCGCCATTTGCATCCACGTGCCGATAAGCGATACGCCCTGGCCGAAGAAGAAAAGCCTGTAATTCCTATATTTCAAGGCCCGCAGCATCAACGTCCATTCGCTTTTCTGCTGCGAACCGCTGTTATTCGTTGCCATTTATTATCACCTTGTCAGCCAGCCGCCATCGACTGGTATTATTGAGCCGTATAAATACGAAGATGCATCGGAAGCGAGAAAAACAGCCGCACCCTTAAGGTCGTCGGGATTGCCCCATCGGCCCGCGGGAATCCTGTCGAGAATAGTCTTGCTCCTCGCTGGGTCCTGCCTAAGAGGAGCGGTGTTGTCCGTAGCCATATAGCCCGGCGCTATGGCGTTGACATTTATATTATTTTTGGCCAGCTCATTGGCCATCAATCTTGTCAAACCCGCCACCGCGCTTTTGGAAGCAGTATAAGAAGGCACAAGAATACCGCCCTGAAAGCTCAGCATAGAAGCGGTATTGATTATTTTGCCGCCCCTGCCCTGCTTGATAAATATTTTCGTAACCGCCTGGCTCAAAAAGAAAAGCGTCCGGATATTGATATTCATCACATCGTCCCAGTCTTTTTCAGTGAACTCGACAAACGGCGCTCTGCGGATTATGCCGGCGTTGTTCACCAGAATATCAATTCCGCCGAGTTTTTTAACTGTGGTATTTACAATTTCTTCCACGCAGTCTTTCGAGCTTAAATCCGCTTTTATCGTTACACAGCGGCGGCCGAGTTTTTCAACCTGCTGCTGCGTTTCTTTCATATCGAGTATATCGACAAGAGCGATATCGGCGCCGGCCTCGGCCAAACCTTCCGCCATTGCCCGGCCTAATCCTCTTGCCGAACCGGTTACTATTGCGACTTTGCCGTCGAGTCTGAATTTATCCAGTATCATTTTTTCTTTCCCGCAAATTTATTTTAACTGTTCCAGCGAAAAGCCCTGCATATCCGCAAACGCCTGATTCTCGCCGCCCATCGCCCAGACGAAACTGTAATTCTTCAGGCCGACTCCGCTGTGAATCGACCAGCTCGGCGAAAGCACAACCTGCTCGTTCCTGACGACAATATGCCGCGTCTGTTCGGGTTTGCCCATTAAATGAAACACAACCGACTTCGGCTCCATCCCAAAATACATATAAACTTCTGTTCTTCTCGTATGAGTATGGCCCGGCATAGTATTCCAGACGCTGCCTGGAGCAATGTCCGTGCAGCCCATCACAAGCTGGCAGCTTTTTATTCCATCCGGATGAACGTATTTATATATAGTTCTTTTGTTAGACTCTTCATCGCTGCCTATAGTAGCAGGCTGAGCATCAC
>JBAVNP010000250.1:0-2970 GCA_049691175.1 Sedimentisphaerales bacterium | reverse complement strand
CCTTTATAAGGCGTTCCGTTTTTGTTCATACCATCGACGATAGGCACGAGTATTTCTCGCGTAATCTGGTCCATCACTTTATCGCTGACCACCGGTGCCGGGCTGTATGCGCCCATACCGCCGGTATTCGGCCCTGTATCGCCGTCTCCGATTGCCTTATGGTCCTGCGATGTTTCGAGAACATAGATATTTCTTCCGTCAACGAATGCCAGTATCGACGCTTCTTCTCCGAGCAGTTTATCTTCAACTAGGATTTTTGCCCCTGCCGCGCCGAATATCTTATCGCACATTATTTTTTCAGCGGCGAGAATTCCTTCGGAAGGTTCATCGCAGACAAATACTCCTTTTCCTTTTGCGAGTCCCGAAGCCTTGATAACAACCGCTTCGTCTCTGCTTGCGATATACGCTTTAGCGTCGTGAAAATTGTCGAACGTTCTGCTTTCCGCCGTTGGTATCGCGTTGGCCTTCATCATCAGTTTGGCGAAAGTCTTATCCGCTTCGAGTTGTGCCGCCGCTCCGCTGGGGCCGAACGCTTTTATACCTGCCGCCTCGAATCTGTCCGCAATTCCCGCCGCCAGCGGGTCTTCAGGACCTATAACCGCCAGCCCGATTTTATTATCCTTGGCGAACGAAAGAATCTTGTCGTAATCTTCTGCTTTTATATCGACATTTTCCCCGCATTTAGCCGTTCCCGGATTGCCGGGCGCGACGAAAAGTTTCTTTAGCTGTTTCGATTGCGCCAGCTTCCACGCTATCGAATGTTCTCTGCCGCCGTTTCCTATCAGCAATACGTTCATTTGTCCTTCACCTGCAAAAAGCCGTTTTTTCGTTATTTTGGCTTAATTTACCACAGCCTTTTGAGTTTAACAAGGCTTCTTTGCCGGTAAAATTTGCTATTGATTTACACATATATTTTATTGTATAATATATGTTTTCGTTCCGAAACTGTTTATATGGAGAAACGGCAATGAATAATAGATTTTACGGTTTACTGATTTTTGTTATGGTTTCACTGGTTCTGGTTTTCTCTTATCAGAGTCAGGCCAGGCCTCCCAAGGCGTTTGATCAGCCGGCTGCTTCCAGAAGTTCTGCACCGTCTGAAAAAGCCGCCGCCAAAGAGCCGAACGCCACCGGCACTGCGCCTCATTTACAGTTCGACAATACAGTTCATGATTTTTGTGAAATTTCTCCGGACAGTATCAATGACTACACGTTTACTTTTAAGAACACAGGCCTCGGCACACTGAATATTAGCCAGACCAGGGGCTCCTGCAAATGCACCGTCCCGGAATTGTCGAAAAAGGAATACGCCCCCGGCGAATCAGGTCAAATCAGTGTCCAGTATCACGCTCCCACATATCCCGGCCCGACCGCTCAGACCGTTCACGTAACCAGCAATGACCCCCAAAATCCGGTTATTCAGCTCACCCTAAAGGCCGTTATTGTCTCGAAGGTCCGCGTAACTCCGGATACAATGACGCTTTCGATTGTCGATACCAACAATGCCGGCGCAGTTCCCGTAACTATTAAAAGTCTCGATGGCGAACGCTTCGCCGTAACAGGCGTCGATTCCGAAGGCGGCGTCTTTACCGTTGCTTTCGACCACAACAACATATCGGACACCCATACCTTATATCCGAAGGTGAACATTGAAAAACTCCGCACTTACCTCGGCGGCTATCTTGTTTTTTCTGTTAATCATCCTTCCTGCCGCTCTGTTCGTATGCAGTATAATTGTTTGAAGGAATTTGAGGCCTCGCCAGCCGTGATTATCATCAGGGATGCCAATGTCGGCCAGCCGCAGAGCCGGACCGTATATCTTACCAGCAATTACAATGAGCCTATTGAGATTGAGCCGGTTACTTCCGAGAAGGGTTTCGTAAAGGCCGTCTCTCAGGAAAAAACGGAGAACCGCTTCAAGATAGATGTTCAGATAATTCCGCCGCCAAGGCAGGGCGACTCCCGTGTCTTTTCGGATATTTTACACATAAAAATTAAAAATAAGGAAGATATACCCATTCAGTGCCGCGGCTTTTATAAAGCCGGCGTATAACTTTTAACATCGATTAACCCCCTCGTTTGCTTCATAAGAAGCAGAGGGGGTTATTTTTTCGTTAAAGTTTAACACCGCAAATTCTCCATGATAAATCTTAGCCGCTTCATCATAAGCCCTCGCCGCGTCGATTTCATTATCGAATTGTCCCAGAAATACACGTTTCTTCTCGAACGTAATATTAGCCAGCCATTTACCTAACCCTTTATGAAAATGAACGCCCCTGTATTTTGAAGAGCAGCCCTGCATTTTTTTCCGGTTACAACTGTTTTGAGACATTGTCCCCGCCCGCAGATTAGTTCTGCTGTTATTGAGACTATTGTGGTCTTTATGGTCAACAATAAAACCACTCTGCGGCTGCATAATCTCATTGTGCATATATATAGTTTTCCCTTTTTCCTTACGCACTACATACTCGGTAGAAATTTTTACGAACCATTGATGCTGAATTAATTTTTCGTAATCAGCCGAATCGACAATTACAAATCTGCCCTGATTTAAGAGAATATATCTGAATTCACTGCCGAAGCGGAATTTTTTGTATCGCAGCAGAATCCAAAGATAAATACGCCCTAAAAATGCCGGTACTTTGATTTTAAAGTTAAGATACATATTAGCTCCTAAAATCGTCAATCGGTTGCGGTTGCGATGCTCGTTTCGTCTGTCGTCTTACGGTTTACGCAACCGTGACGAGTCGCGCAACCGTAGCCGCTCAACGCAACCTTTGGGGGACATATAAGTCCCTCCGTATTACCTGAGAAGTTGCGCGTTTTTGTCGAAATTTGATCAAGAAAATTTTGTCTGGAATTCGTAAGTGCTTATTAAATAAGGAGATAAATTTTTTTATTTTTTCAAAGCGCGCAACTTTTTTGTTGCGCATTTGATGCTATGTGGATAAAATTGGTATGGTTTGTTTA
>JBAVNP010000249.1:0-4787 GCA_049691175.1 Sedimentisphaerales bacterium | reverse complement strand
CCAGCAGAACTTAGCAGTTGATATGCCATCTGTTTGTCGGCTATTAAACCTGCCCGTTGAATCCCTGCTATTTGTTCGGCAAAATATTGTTGTTTGCCAGGAGCTCCCGCCTGGAATGAAAGAATTTGACCGAGTTGAGAATAATCAAGTCCTTTTTCGTAAGTTGTCCTTTGCAATTCCTGTACACGTTTCAGGCCGTTAGCGAGTTCATTGACAAGCGTTACAACCGCCGCTAATCCGACAAATCCTGAAATAAAACTTAAAGCCTGGCTTTTTAATTTTTCAAGGGCATGCCCCATAAACCCTAATTTTTCAGTTGCCTTTTCTGTGCTGTCGCCGGCTTGTTTACTTGCCTCACCTGTCGCTTTATAAAAATCATAAAGAGAATCTGTGGAATTATCAATCTTCCGTTTAAAATCTTCGGTGTCCTGTGCTCGAACGTGAAAGTTAATGTCTTTATCCGACATTTTATATTTCCAAAATCATTTTATAAAAGCCTGCCGTTTGAACCCGAAGTTCTACGCAAAATCCAAACGGCAGGTTACATCGGTAGAAAACAGTTTTTTATTCTTGTTCGACCGTTGTAGCCAGGGCTACGATTGCCCCAGGCTCATCTTTATCGCCGACGCCGTGCGCTGATATATCTATTCTTTCAGTGCCGCGAAGAGCAACCAAATCATTCACAAAGAAAACATCTTCGCTTCTGGCAATTTCAAGCTGACGGCGTTCAGCTAAAATTGCTCCAAGCTCCAAATCGCCGAGAATCGCACAGATTTGATTATTGACCGGAGCTGCTGGCATACCAGGTATAAACTCAACCGGATAGCCGAGCAAAAATCTGCCTTTGACGTTTGAAAGTATCTCAAAGATATTTGCGACGCCCGCCGCTTCTGCCAGCGGATAAATAACATTGTAGTAATACTTTTTGTTCATATACCATCGAGCATTGTCGTCTGCATCGTCGGGCAATATGCCGACTACTTTACGATAATCACCGAGGCTATCACCCTTAGCGACAATCACGCCCGGGATGGTCGCTATGTCGTCAGCGACGGCAAGCAATTGGCCGACTATACCAGTCATTCCAAAATACGCTTCAGTGCCATCGCCCATGAAGCCGATTAAGTCTTCTTTTTTTGCCAGCGAACGCGCCACAGAAATACCGACTATTTCGGCAATACCTATCGCTGTGTCCTCTTCGAGCTCCCTGGAGAGAGCCGTAAGACAGGCAAGTTTCCGTGCAACCATTGCAACCGCTCCGACATTTACATCAGATGCCACGATTGTGTTTTTTTCACCAGGGCAGAAAATAGTCAGGTCGGCGGTTACTTTGGGTATTATCTGAGAACTGCTGCCCATCTGAACCTTTGCGGCATATTTTCTAAACTTGCCATAAGTGCCAAGTTTTTGAATGATCCAGTTAGAAAGCTCGGTTGGCACTAAATTGCTGCCCTGGCCAGTTGTGCTCATAGTTTTTATTTTGGCGCCGATAACCCTTAATACGTGCATACCAAATTCTTTGGCCATATCCACGTTCGGCCAGAATCCCTGATGGTCCTTGCCGTCCATTGTGCCGGAAATAAGAGCTCTGCCGTAGCGTTTAAATTGCTCCGTCAGTATCTTATAACAGGCCTCTATTTCCTTGATGTTCATATCGATACTATTCATTCTTTCGCCAGCGGCCTCGAAGCCTTTGGCGACTTTGTCTTCAAATGTTACTGATGGCATTTTGTTACCTCATTAAATCAAGTTTAATTACATTTTAAAAAGGGCGGGCACACACCCGCCCAGAAATCAGGAGACAAAATTATGAACAATTAATAACCAGGCATTTCCTGAACTCACAATATCGGCAACACGGTAATCGCAGCAGTGAGACACCGGCTTCATACTGAACATCGCCAATATTTCAGAGATTTTTCTCATTGTCTGGTTACTAATCGAACAAGTTCATTTTCTTCATAATTGCCTTGTGGATTTACCGCTTTGGCCAATTCAAATCGGCTGCCGCTTGATTCTTCGCCGCAATCCGGCTCGTCGGTTTCAGCCGTTTCACTGTCTTTATTATCGCCCAGGAGTAACTCGGCAAATTCATTGCTGGATTTTTCAAAATCAGGATTTTGCTTTTTTATTTCATCGAGAATTTTTTTGTCTGTCAGCCAATCAATTTTCCCCCGCTGATGCTTTGACAGAGCTGCTCGGTTACTCCCAACAGCAACCAGGGAGATTTCAAAAAGCTCGACCTCGGTAAATATCCTCACCCCTTTGCCGTTTTCGTTGGTATCGCTCCAGGCAAGCGGAGCAAAGCCGATAGAGACGGCCTTCATAAAACCGCCGCTATAAAGCAGCCAATACTCCTCAGCTAATCTTGTTTTCGCAAATTCAATTATACACCAAAGGCCAGTATTATCAACCCACACATCTACAGCGCGTCCGACAACAGAAGGTGAGCCATCGTCAAGCCGATGCTGGTGAGCTGCCAAGATAACAGGATTGCTCTTGAAAATGTCCAGGCTGTTTTTAAAAGCCTCTGGCGAAATCCGCTCATTGTCTCGGTCTAAATCGGCGTTACTTGCCAAAATCCTGATTTGTCTTTTTTCGACATCAACAGCCTTGACAGATAATGCCTTCTCCCATTGTCTGACGTCTTTGAAAGTTTTTTTGCTGCTGCCATCAGCATCCTTTTGACCTGGCCTTCTTACTATTTCAGCAAAATCCATTTCGCTTACTCCTAAATTTTTTGACATTTTTATTTTTGAAATATAGTTTTTTTGTAACACTTACTCTGCGGTTTTAGCCGCATTTTTTGTATTTTTTACTAAAACCGTTTGCCTTAAGCATTTCAATCATAGCCTTTATCTGCTGCACAGATTTGCCTATGGTTAGATTTAATAATTCATCGGTTGCATCCTGTTCTGCGATTTCTTTATTATGCTCAGCTTCAAGAGGCGGCAGGACATTTTTTAGATATGAATTCAGAAAAACATTGCGAACAGGTACGGGAAGTCCATTAAAAATATTTTTAAGTTTTTCCACGAAATACTTCATATCCCCGACATCTTCTTTTGGCTCTCGATTCTCAATCACAAGCTGAATAATTTTCCGTTGAAATGGTGGAGCACAAACACCAATACAATCCTCGATTAAAATCCGAATGCCTTTAAAAGCCTTATGAATTTTTAGTGCGTCTTTTTTGGCCTTCCGCATCTTCGCATCCTCAATTTTTTCGCTTTTTGGTTTTTCGGTTTTCATTTTTTCTCCTGTTTTTTCTGCTTTAAATTTTTTTACAATTACAGTCCAAGTCTCCGTTTTATGCTGTTATTTGTTAGCCTATCGTAGAGTGAATCCATTCCTATTTGACCTATTTTCAATAGTGTTAAAAAAATTTTTGCCGGTCTTGGTGCCTTATCGTAAACAGCCTCGCGCTGCTTATTGGTTGTCGCCCCGAAGAATTTTTCGCAGAAATCTTGTTCGGCTGTGGTCAATAGACCGAGGCAGCCCTTCACTGTTATGCTATTCCTAAAAGTTGTTTTACTTTTTGCCATAATTCAAGTCTCTATTTTTTTATACCGGTCATTATAAAAATCGTTTTCGTTTTTCCTTGAAATAATACGTCTTAACGATTAGACTTTTTCGGTCGTTTACCTTGCTTGCTTAACGATTCAATAATTGTTACAGCGGCGGCATTGGCCGCCGAGCGCTGTTCGGCAGCGGCTTTTTCATTTATAAGTTTTACGGCAGCAGCGTCTGTAACGCGAAAGGCTTTAACTGGAGTTCCTATCTTTGTTCGTGCCATATTAAGTCCTAAACGTTTTTAAAATTTTATACCGATAAGCACATATCGGCCTATTTTCGTCGTAACTGTAAAAAATGCAAGAAAAAAATATAAAAAATTTGCCCAATGAGACCATTGGCGACCGATTATATAAAGTGAGGAAAGATAAGGGGTTAAACCAGGCGGAACTGGCAGAGCAAATTGGATTTAAGCAAAGCAGCACTATTTCAAAAATTGAAAGTGATAGAATAGACCCAGATTCTAATACTCTGAAAAAAATAGCCGAAATCCTCGATATAGACCTACATTGGCTTATAACAGGCAATCCAGCCCCTTATAACGAACAGCGGGACAAAAACTATCAACGAATTTTTGCGGATTTTAGCAAACATATCTCTTGGAGCATCGCCTTCTTGTTAGAGGAACGCGACAAGAGAGAAATTGAAATATCTAAATTAGAAAAAAAGGGCGACCGGCTTAACCTTGACCTGATTAAAGTTATTAACGATGAAGCAGACAACATACAGCAGCATTTATCCGAGCTGGTAAAACTTCAACCTGAGATACAAAAAATACTGACTGATTTATTGACCCCAAAAAACACTAAAAAGCCCTAAAAAACACTAAAAGTTACAAAAAAACACTAAAATACCCTAATATTCGGCTCGCCCTGTTAATCGCCTATTTTAACGCCTAAAAAAATTTTATAAAAATTTTGGCCTTTGTTTGCTGGACATCTAACATCTTTTCTATTTTAACAAAAATTCCGTCCATCTTAACAGATGAATGATATGTTTTATCCGATATTAGCGCACGTCTTGGTGAAAAGCGCACGCTGAAAAGCGCACGCTAAATCGGCTATTTTTATATTTATGATTTTGAGTTATACGGTCTATAAGTGGCTTTTAAACAACTCTTAAACAAAGGCTGCTGAGTACCATTTAGCTTGCGCAGAATCGGCAAAACCTGCAATGTGTACCATTTAGAAAATCCCTCGCAATATCTCATAACC
>JBAVNP010000248.1:0-6575 GCA_049691175.1 Sedimentisphaerales bacterium | reverse complement strand
ATTGAGCCACAATGGAATGCTAAATTAGATGAAATACCGAATGAAATACATGACCGTGCAGGTCTTGCACGTTTTCTTAATTTGTTGTGTTCCAAACCTTTTGCGAAAAAAAAATTAACATTTGATGAATTGCTCGAAAGAGCAAAAAAGAATGAAGATGAATTGCTAAAAAAAGGAATAAAAAATGAAAAGTTTAAACTTAATCGCTCCAAACTGGTTCGTTTGCATTACGGCATAGCCAGTATAAGTGAAATAGAATTATTAAAGTTAGCAGAAATATATCATATCGAACCCACTTTATTCTATAATTATCTATCACCAGCTTTTATGTATGCCATTGCGGTTGATACAGAAAAGGAGATGAAGTCACTGCCTTCGACATTTAATGAAAATAAAAAGTCTGAAGTAACCTATACAATACCTTATCGCCGATTGGCTTTCTCAGATATTGCAATTGCACTGGTGACTATGGAACCCGGTTCAATTTCATTAGACAATAAACATCCAGGCTATGAACTTTTGAAACCTCTAGAGGGTCAAATTGTCATCAATATAGACAACCATCCACATCCACCGATAAAACAAGGAGAATTTGCCTTCTTTCGCAGCCATATTTCACATACTGTATCTAATAAAGGAGAAAAGCTGGCGAAAGTATTAGTAATTCGATTTTTGGAATAAATAAAGACGATCAGCTAATTTATGAAAAATACAAATTGCTTCGGTTCGGACGATACTCATTTATTATGGCACAACAAATTATGTGGATAAAGAAAAAGGAGAACCGTTTGCAAATTTTCGTTTCTTCGCTTAAGATTATATTATAACTATAACGCGGCAGGGCATTAGCCGCAAGTAAAAGGAAACCATGAATTAACCCGCCGTCGCCAAAGGCTATGGCGGGCAGGCAAGGAGTTTTAAATGTCAAAGATTGGTTTTATCGGTGCTGGCAATATGGCCGAGGCGATAATCAAGGGCATTATCGATGCGAAAGTCTATAAGGCAAAGGATATAATTGTCAGCGACATTCGGCCCCAGCGCATCAAAACTATCTGCAAAAAATATAAAGTTAAATCAGCCGGCGGCAATCGCAAATTGGCAAAGGCGGTAAATATACTTATTTTGAGCGTCAAGCCCCAAAATATGGTGCAGGTTTTAGATGAAATAAAAGATTCAGTAAGCAAAAATCTTTTGATAGTTTCCATTGCCGCCGGGGTAACAACAAAACGGATTCAAAAATCGCTCGGCAATATTCCTGTCGTCCGTGTTATGCACAATACGCCTGCTTTGATTGGGCAGGGCGCAGCGGCGATATTTGCGACTAAAAAAGCAAAAAAGAGATTCAATGAGGTTAAGCGTATTTTTTCCGCTGTTGGTATTGTAGTGCAAGTTGAAAATGAAAATCTGATCGATGCTGTAACGGCTGTCAGCGGTTCCGGCCCTGCGTATTTCTTTTTACTGATGGAGGAGATGATAAAGACGGCTCAAAAGCTGGGCCTTAAAAAGGAGTTTGCTGAAATACTTGTTTTGCAGACTGCTAAGGGGGCGGGTCTTCTTGCTGTTAAAGCTTTTGTAAATGGTCAAACACCCGATATTCTAAGAAAGAATGTTACTTCCCCCCGCGGAACAACCCAGGCCGCTTTGAAGGTTTTTTCAAAGCGTAATTTTGAGAAAATGGTAAAAGAGGCACTCAGTGCCGCTGCCAGGCGAAGCAGGGAACTTTCCGGCGGCTAAACAGGCAGGCTATTCGACCGCGATTGATTCGACGGGGCACTCATCGGCGGCCTGCTGAACGGCGTCCTCGAATTGCGGTGGGACTTCCTCGGTGATAACCTCGGCGATGGTATCGCCCATTCGGAACACTTCCGGGCAGGTTTCGACGCAAAGCCCGCAAGCCGTGCAACTATCGTCTATTCTTACCTTCATAACTTTCCCCTGAACATTTTTAATAGGCAATCCGCCCAAAACTCTCTTTGCCGGCGAGGCTCGTCAAAAGGCGGCCGGGTTTTTCAAGCACAATCACAATTATACTTATGGCTGCTCGCTTCCGCGTCTGACCAGGTTCGTAAACGCAATTTGCCTGGGACCCGGCCGTAATTAGATAATCTGATTTTAGTCATTGGCGGGCAAAAGGCAAGCTTAATATATGATTTATTAGGGAGTTATGTTCACAAAAACATCCGCTAAATGCCCGGCCTCGCCGATGGCGAGGCGAGACCCCTCGGCTCGAAGGCCGCCAGGCCTGCGGCTCGCCAAAGGCGGGATTGAATTTGACTATTTTGCAGGCTGCCCTTATTATGGTCTGATAGTTTAAAAACCGGAGCTGGAATGGCTTATACAGTCCTCGCAAGAAGGTATCGCTCGCAGAGATTCGACGATGTTGTCGGTCAGGATGCGATTTCGCAGACATTGAAAAACGCGATAAAGACCGGCAGGGTCGCTCACGCCTATCTTTTTACCGGCACAAGAGGCGTCGGCAAAACCACAATGGCAAGAATACTTGCCAAAAGCCTAAACTGCCTTTCAGCCAAAGAACCTACCATCGAACCCTGCCTTAAATGCGACAGCTGCACAGCCGTAAATACAGGCGAAGATATCGACGTTATCGAAATCGATGGCGCTTCCAATACAGGCGTAGATGATATTCGCAACCTCAGGCAAAACGCCATATACCGACCGGCACGAGCAAGATATAAAATTTATATTATCGATGAAGTTCATATGATTAGCGTTAATGCGTTTAACGCTTTACTCAAAATTCTCGAAGAACCGCCTTCTCATGTTAAGTTTATCTTCGCGACGACAGAACCGAATAAAGTCCCAGCGACAATACAATCCCGCTGCCAGAGATTCGATTTTGCCAATATCAGTCCTGCTGATATTATGGCCCAGCTTAAAAAAATCCTTATCGAGGAAAAAATAAATTTCGAGGACGATTGTATCATAGCCCTTGCCCGACTTGCCAACGGTTCGATGCGCGATGCCTTAAGTCTTGTTGACCAGCTTATCAGCACGGGTGTCGAAAAGCTGACTGTGGATATGTTAGAGAAATTTCTCGGCCAGCCGAACAAAGAAAAAATTTACGAGCTTCTTGAGAAAATCGGCTCATCCGATGCCGGCGCGGCACTTGTTTGTCTCGATGCATTGCTTAACTGCGGTTTGAACTGTATCGGCGTTCTTGACAGCCTTGTCGAATCGTTTCGCGATATGATGGTCTTGAAAGTATCAGCTTCGGACAGCAAATCTCTTATAATCCTGACGCAGACGGAAAAAGATGCACTTTTGCGCATAGCAGACAAATTTGATATTCCTGCGATTGTTTATAATGTTACGCTATTTGAGAAACTCCGCTGGCCTGTCAAGAACAGCGATAACCCGCGTGCTTTGCTCGAGGCGGCTATATTAAGACTTGCCCTGAGCGAACATTTTATGAGCATACAGGAGCTTTTATCGCAGGGCGGCGGTATTAAACCGGCAAAAAATATCCCGACCGAGTCAAAAAAAAACACAATTCCTAAGATAAAACACCCCGGTGAGATAGCCGAAGCGGCATCTCACGGGGCAAGCAGGATTCAGAAGACAGAGCACAAGGTGCAAGAACACAAGCCTCAGACGCCGGTTATCAGCGGCGGGGCTGGTTTAGAACAGATAAAACAGCAGTGGGATAAAATCGTTGAATTTGTAAAGACAAATGCAAATGGAAGAGTCGCGGAGTTGTTGAAAAAAGCTGTTCCTCTGCGGCTTAACAGCGGAACATTGTCACTTGGCTTTGATGTGAGCGAAGAGTTTTCGATGAATCTTTGCCAGAGCAACGGTAAACAGGAGCAAATCGAATCCGCCTTGAGCGGTGCTGTCGGCATAAAGATAAAAACTACTTTTGAAACGATAAAAAAGGAAGGTAAAGCCGAACAAAAACCCAAGCCGGCAGGGGCAAAGACGAGCAAGAAAACGATAGATGAAGCCGCAAATACGCCGGCGGTCAGAACGATTCTTTCAGAACTTGACGCGAATATCTTGGATGTGAAAGAGGAAGGACAATAGCTGTAATATCAAAAATAAAATATAAAAAATAAAAACTACAAATAAAAAATCAAAAATTAGATACCACGACGCGGTTTTATTTACCACCGAGACACAGAGAACACAGAGAAAATAAAATATCATTCAAAAATAGGTGGCTGTCCCCAATTATTCTCCAAATTATTCTCCAATTATTCTGTTGATTCGTTTGCAAGGACTCAACAGGGCATTTTTCAATTAACATCAAACTTTGTATTCTAATTGTTCAAGAATACTATAATTTAATGCGATGTAATTTTTATTATCTTCGGTAACAATTTTAATCAATCCCAAAGCGGCCATTTTGGTTAAATCTCTAATTTGGGTCATATTTGAAGAATGGGCATATAAGGTTTTGTATTCCGGAGAAGACCGAAATTTATCAAGTAATACTCGGTCGGACTCTTTTAATAATTCCACAATTCTCAAAATTCTCGGATTAATTTTTTGTTCGCCTTTATGGTATTTTTTCGTATCGAGTAACCATCGCACATAATCTTGCAGCATGAGTTGTTTAACTTTTTTCAAGATACGTTCTTTAACTCTTTGTATTTCTTCGAGATATCCTTGAGCGCCCCATATGATAAAATCAATAGGATTGTAAGTATCACGTATGTTTCCTAAATGGGTAATATATTCATTTCTATGGAGACTCCAGAAATTAGCCAAAGACCAAAAACTATAAGGGTTCATCTTGTTAGCATACAAAACCATTGCTTCCACAGCTCTCGCCGTTCTTCCATTTCCGTCCCCGAATGGGTGGATTTCGGTTAAATAATAATGAGCCATAATAGCTTTAGCTATTACACTATTGGTAAAAAAACCTTCGGATTTTCTATTTAACCAAATTATAAATCCGTCCATTGCCTTGTCGATTTCTACCCAACTTTCGCATAGACTTATTTTGCGAGGTACACCAAACGAAGCATTGGCATTTCTATATCTGCCCGGATAATTGCCAAAATACTGAATATTTTCAGTAAAAAGTTCGTGAATACGGCTAATATGCTCCACCTTATAAGTAAAATTATCCTCCTTATTTTCATCAACAATGGCTCTAACGTAATCATATACATTTTTGGAATTTACAATTTCTCGTTGTATTCTTTTAAGATTGTCTTCACGACTTGGATTATCTAAGGTTTGTTTGATTTCTTCTTCTTTCGGTTTTATACCTTCTATTGCTAACGTTGAACCGATAGCGGATATAAGCTCATCACGAATAATATTTTTAGTGCTGGCGGGAAAAGAAGGACAATCACGAATAAATTTGTCTGTATTCAAAATTTCTTGGAATGAATTGATAAAAATCATTAATTTGTCGGTGCTTTGCATTAATTCCTTTTCTGCATCATCGAGCAAATTAAATTCAATCAACTTATTATAGGTCAAACTCATATTTCACCTTTAATCTTTATCGATTATAAAATAACAACGGTTTAAATAAATGTCAAGAAAAATGTTATATAAAATGTTATGCTCGTAATTGCTATAAGTATTGTATGATTAAGAAGTTATGATAATATTATAAAATTATCGCATTGATTTTTGTTAAGATTTATGATAATTACTGTTCACTGTTCATATCATAAAGCCCTTCTTGCGCGAGATAATGCGTTGTTTTCTTGCGTCAAAGGCGACGAGACAGGTAAATTCGGGGGATAAACAAACCATACCAATTTTATCCACATAGCATCAAATGCGCAACAAAAAAGTTGCGCGCTTTGAAAAAATAAAAAAATTTATCTCCTTATTTAATAAATACTTACGAATTGCAGACAAAATTTTCTTGATCAAATTTCGACAAAAACGCGCAACTTCTCAGGTAATACGGAGGGACTTAGTAGCCACGAAGGCACTAAGACACAAAGAAGTAAGGAAGTAAAGAAATAAGGAAAAAAGAACGTTGAACATTAAACTTCGAACGTCCAACATTAAATATTTTTGAATTAAAACAGGAAACAAAAATGTATCTTAATTTTAGAATCAAAGTTCCGCCATTCATCGAAAGCATCATTGTCTATTTTTTGCTGCGCTATAGAAAAAAACATTACGGCTTTGCGTTTAGAAAAATAAATTTAATTACAGGCAAATCTGTTGCGCCCAAACACCGATTCGCTATTATCGACCCTGAAGATTATAAAAAATTATCCCAATGCCCTTGGCAGCTTTTCGAGAATAAAAGTAAAAATTTTTATGCCGTCAGATACGAAGATGGAAAGATTGTGTCTATGCACAGAGAAATTACGAACGCTCCAAAAGGCAAAATCGTTGACCATAGAAATGGCAATGGCCTCGATAATACTAAACGCAATCTGCGTTTTGCGACATACGCCCAAAACAGCTCCAACAAAAAGACAGGAAAACAGGGCACCTCCGAATATAGAGGCGTTCATTTAACAAAAGAAGGAAGATATAAAGTCTCAATATGTTATAATAACATACGTAAAAATTTAGGTCGTTTTGATAATGAAGAAGATGCTGCAAGGGCCTATGACAATGCCGCTATGCTGTAT
>JBAVNP010000247.1:0-6129 GCA_049691175.1 Sedimentisphaerales bacterium | reverse complement strand
CCAATCAGCACCATTGGATTCGACAATCCAACGGGGTCGGGAAAGGGATAATGCGAAGACAAATTGACCGGCCAAACCATTTTGCCGAGATAGAAAATAATACTATGGCAAACAATAAATGGAACCCGCATTGGGCCGTAAGCATGTGGTGTAATAACCTCCAGGGTGAGGCTTTGCGAAACATAGGTTATCACGGCCGAGATGGCTCCAATAACAAACAAAGGCAGCTTTTCCAGAATGGTTTGCCATTTCAGCCGTTTCAGCGGCCAAAAATCCATCAGCAGCATTAGAAGAGGCAGCGGCGTGCTGGTCGGTTTGGACATAAGAGCCAGCACATACATTACGATACAGCCCAGATATGCTTTCCGATTGCCCTTGCGGACAAAATGGATATAAAGAACCAGACTCCACAAGACAAAAAAAGCCGCCAGCAGAGTCTTGCGTTCACTGGCCCAGGGAATCGGTTCTACCGTTAGCGGATGAACACCAAAAAGCAATCCCACGGCCGCCGCTATCCAGACTCGGCCAAACAACTGATTCAGCAGCAAAATTATCATCGCGGTATTAGCGATATGCAGCATAAGACTGGTTATGTGAAACGGCAGAAGGCTGGTGGTCTGACCTCCCAGCGCATAATCCAGCATCAGCGAAATCATCGTCAACGGCTGATAGTATCCGGCTACAGTTGACGGCTCAAACACCTCGGTAAGAAACCGCCAGGCCGAGGCCAAACCGGGAGTTCGCACCAGAATATTATCAAAGATGTATTGCTCATCATCGTAAGAGACGGCCTTTGCCGACAAGGCCGGCCAGTGCGTTATGAGAACTGCCGCACAAACAGCAATTATCAGAACTGTCAATAAACCTGTTTCTGATTTCAGCCAGTCCGTTATTTTGGTGTCTTGCTGCATCCTGTCACCTTTATAAATTTTGAATCAAGTGAATAATTTTGGCGCCAATTTTATTTTTTTCAGCAGCCGGCATCTTAATCCATCTGCCGGACTTTTGTTTAATCTGCACTGCCGCTTTTTCCCTGCCGATAGCGGCAAGATTATTGACAATCACCATATCAAGATTTTTATCTTTTAGCTTTTTCTCGGCGTTTTGCCGCAAATTTTTGTCTTCCAGCGCAAAGCCGACAACAATTTGACCTTTTGCCTTGTTTTTTCCCGCCCATTGTAAAATATCAACCGTCGGTTTTAATCTTATTACTAAATCTTTTTTTGATTTTTTAATTTTTACTTTTGATTTTTTGGCAGGTGCGTAGTCCGCTACAGCAGCAGCCATAATCAGACAATCACATTTTTTAAAATGCTTTTTTACGGCTTTAAACATCTGGTCAGCGGTTTCAACTTCCACAATTTTGAGTTCTGAGTTTTTAACAGTGGTTATGAGTGTTGTTTTGTGCCCTGCTTTAATTGCGGCACGAGCAAGTGCATAGCCCATTTTGCCGCTGCTGGCGTTGGTGATAAAACGAATGGGGTCAATATATTCTCTTGTCCCCCCGGCAGTAATAAGGAAATGCAATTTATTTGATTTCATTTATTTTTCGTTATTTTTTCCAGCCGTTCTATGATATCGGCAACTTCCGCCATTCTGCCGATGCCTTCCGTTCCGCAGGCCAGTCTTCCTTTTTCGGGGCCGATAATCTCAAAACTCATCTCTTTCAATATTTTGACATTTTTCTGAACGGCAGGATTTGTCCACATTTTCTCATTCATAGCCGGTGCAAAAAGAACTTTTTTCTGCCAGCAGGCGCACAATGCTGTGCTAAGCAGGTCATCACAAATTCCATTGGCCGCTTTGCCGATGATATTTGCCGTCGCCGGTGCGACGACAACAATATCGGCGTTATCGGCAAGTCTGATGTGTTCAATCTGGAAGCCTGCCGGATTTTCCCACATACTGGTATAAACAGCCCTGCCTGTTACCGCCTCAAAACTTTTGGGTAAAACGAACCTGCAGGCGTTTTCAGTCATAACAGTATCCACCAGAGCGCCGGCTGCGGTAAGTTTGCTTGCAAGGTCAACCGCCTTGAATACCGCGACGCCGCCGCTGACACCGAGCAGAACCTTCAAACCGCTAATTTTAGTAATTTTTTCCGCCATTGTCCTGACAGCTATAGTTTTGGTATATCAATCTTCTGCGACCCGGAACTATAGTCGGGGGCAATTTTATCCTGCATAATTTCCTCAACGACGATTTCCATCATAGTTTTCTTCTCTGTGTTCTCAATCAACGGTCTTGAGCCTTCCATAAGCTCGGCCATCCGTTTCTGGATAAGCGCCGACAATTTGAATGGTCCGCCGACTTTTTCAAAAATCCGCTTGTTCTTCAGTTCATCAATCATTCTTTTTCTCCGACTGGTTTTTTAATAATATCTATAACTTCCTGCACGGCCTGCTCGAGGTCGTCATTTATAACCATATATTTGTAATGCTGCCAGGCAGCGGCTATCTCAATGCCTGCTCCGTCAAGTCTTTTTCCAATATCTGTTTCATCGTCTCTGCCGCGGTCACTTATTCTTTTCTCAAGCTCGGTCTGCTTTGGCGGCAGGATAAAAATCAGCTTTGCCTCAGGATACAAACTCTTGACCTGCTGAGCGCCCTGAACGTCAATCTCAAGAATCGCTGTTTTACCCTTATCGAGAGCCTGCAGAACCTTGTCCTTCGGCGTGCCATACAGGTTGCCGAAAACCTGGGCATGCTCAAGAAAGTTGCCGGCTTTTATCTGTTTTTCAAACTCATCCCTGGCGATAAACCAGTAATCTCTGCCGTTTTCTTCGCCATTTTTTTGTGAGCGAGTCGTAGCCGATACGCTCAGATAAACATTGTCAAGCCGTTTGACAAGCTGGTCGCATATAGTGCTTTTGCCCACTCCGCTTGGTCCGCTTATGATAATCAACTGCCCCTTGGCAAACACCTGCTTTGAACTATTCGACATTCTGAACCTGTTCCTTGATTCTTTCTATACAGGACTTTATCTGAACCACATCAAGGCATATTTTCGCATCCGAGGCTTTGCTGGCAATCGTATTGGTTTCACGAAGCATTTCCTGCGAAATAAAATCCAGCTTTCTGCCGGCATATTCGCCGGTCTGACAGCTTGCTATAAACTGCTCAATATGAGACCCGAGCCTGATAACTTCTTCTCCTATATCGCTGCGGTCGGCAAAAAGCGCCACTTCTCTTGCAAGCGTAGCGCTGTCAAGCTCAAGACGAACACTTCCGAGAAGTTCCTTTACGCGAGAGGCCAGTCTGTCTCTATACTCATTAACTACTATATGCTTCCTTGTTTTAATATCCTCAAGCAGATTTTTTATCTGGCTGCATTGCTGCACGAGGTCATCGGCAAGAGCCTGACCTTCCTGCCTTCTCATCGCTTTTAACTGCTCCAAAGCCTGATTCGTTACCTCAAGAACTGCCTTTCTCAACTGCTGGGCCTGTTCATTTTCCGGCTCCTGAGACCTTACAACGCCCGGCAGCAGAAGCAAATCGGCAAGGTTTATCCTGCACTCGGTTCCGCCGTCAGGCTGGCTGATGCTGTTGAGCTTTGCGACATAATTTTTCAGCGCAGCAGCGTCTATCTCATACATCGGTTCTCCGCTGATATTCTTATAGCGAAGAAAATAATTAACCGTGCCGCGATAAATCTGCTGACGCAGAAATTTTTCAATATCCTGCTCGAGAAAAGCCGTCGATTCCGGCAGCCGGATACTCGGCTTGAAATACCGGTTATTTACCGTCCTTATCTCGACGGCATAATTTATTCCGTTTATCTCACGGCAGACACGCGCAAATCCTGTCATACTATTCAACATTTATCGACATCCTTACTTAGGGGGTGCTGGTGTATCGGTTTTTTGTGTTTCGGCGCCGCCCTGACCTTCTGCAGGCTGCTGTGTTTCTGTCGGCGTCGTTTCAGCAGGAGCCGAAACGGGCGCTGCAGGCATCTGCCCGCTCTGGAGATATTCACTTGCACGAGGTTTGAACCACTTTACGGCAACAACGCTTAAAAGCAGCCAGACCGCGACGATGCAAATTGTAACCCACGTAAGAAAGTCGCCTGTCTTTGTGCCAAGCAGTGAGCTGCCGATTCCGCCAAAGGCTGAGCTGAGTCCGCCGCCTTTGCCCTTCTGTATCAGAACGATAAGAACCAAAATCAAAGCGGCAAGAACCCAGAATGCCATAACAATTTTCATAACAAACGGCACCGCCGCCAAAACAAAACCTGTCATATCATTACCTCTGAAAAATCAATATTCTTTAATTTATTTCCTTGCTTCCGCCGCTGCTTTTACAATCGCAGCAAAATCATCGGCCTTGAGGCTCGCTCCGCCGACTAAAAATCCGTCAACATCAGCCTGTGTTATCAATTCAGCGGCATTATCCGGTTTTACCGACCCGCCGTATTGTATTCTTATCTGCCCGGCAAAGTCCTTATTATACATCGCGGCAATAAGCTGTCGAATCATTAAATGCACTTCCTGTGCCTGCTGCGGCGAGGCATTTACTCCTGTGCCGATGGCCCAGACAGGCTCGTAAGCTATCGTAACCGCCTTTGCCTTTTCGACAGTTATCCCTTTCAAGCCTTTCTGAACCTGTTCTTTTACAATCTGCTCGGTTTTACCGGCTTTCCGCTGCTCCAAAAGCTCACCGACGCAGAACATCGGCAGCAGACCTGCGTCTATCGCCGCTGAAAGTTTTTTATTAATAAGCTCATCGGTTTCACCAAGCACGTGCCGCCTTTCGGAATGGCCGATTATCACATCTTTGCAGCCGATGTCTTTAAGCATCTGGCAGCTTATCTCACCAGTAAAGGCGCCCTTAGATTCAAAATAAACATCCTGCGCGCCAAGACTGATATTTGACGAGCCAAGCGACTGTTTAACTGCCGGAAGATAAACAAACGGCGGACAGACGCAAATGTCAACTTTGCCGAGCATCGGGCCGCATTTCTGCACAACACCCTTGGCAAGCTCGACAGCGCTTTTGCTGTCGGTATTCATTTTCCAGTTGCCGCCTATAAATGGTTTTCTCATTCTGTTCTCCTGAAATTACTCTAACAATGTATCGTTTTTAGGATAACTGCCAAGCACAGAAAGCTGGAGACAGTGCTGCTTTACTTCTTCGATACATTTCATAAATTTTTCATCTTTTCGATGTCCCTGGCAATCGACGAAGAAATAATATTCCCGCTGTCTTTTCTTGCTCGGCCTCGATTCTATATTGGTAAGGTTAATCTGCCGTTTCTTGAAGACGTCCAGCACATCAGCGAGAGCTCCTGCCTTATGGGCGGTGCTGAACAATATCGAGGTTTTATCATCGCCGGTCGGTCTGGCGTCTTCTTTGCTTATTACGAGAAATCGCGTTACATTATTCGCGATATCCTCGATATTTTCGCATATTATCTGCAATCCATACAGTTCAGCGGCAATATCCGAGCCTATCGCGGCAGCGAACTTTTCTTTTGCCGCCATTTGCGCCGCCTTGGCAGTCGATGCAACAGGTATCGTGTTTGCCTCCTTAAAGGTCATACTCAGCCATCGCTGACACTGAGCGAAAACTTCCGGCTTGGAATATATTTTTTTGACTTTTTCCAGCTTGCAGTTCGCAAGAAGATTATGATGTATCGGCATATAAACTTCGGCACAGACAAACACATTTGTATCCACAAAGGCATCGAGCGTTTCAATAACACCGCCGCCGGCCGAATTTTCTATCGGCACAACGCCGAGGTCGCAATGCCCTCTGCTTACTTCATCAAATATTCCCCGGATATCAAATACCGCTTCGTATTCAACGCTCTGGCCGAACTTTCTGATTGCGGCAGTATGTGTAAAACTTCCTTCCGGCCCGAGATATGAAATTCTCAAAGGCCGTTCAAGGAAGAACGAGCCGCTCATCAGCTCCCGCCATATCGCGGCAAGTGTCCTGTCAGGCAAAGGTCCTTTATTCAATTCCGCTATTCGCCCAAGCACCTTCTTTTCACGGTCCGGAGCGTAAACAGGACCATCGCCTTTGACCTTGCCGATTTGGATAACAACCTGCGCACGTTCATTGAGCAGCTCAACGAGCTTTGAATCTATCTGGTCTATCTTTTTACGCAAATCCTCAAGATTCATAACAA
>JBAVNP010000246.1:0-2939 GCA_049691175.1 Sedimentisphaerales bacterium | reverse complement strand
GGATTATGGCAGTTTGTGCGCTGTTAGTACTGAAAATGTTCAGCGGAGCGAAGAAAAAAGCGACTTTAATGTCTGCAGCAGGACAGTTGCCGGCAGATGAGACAACTGGTGGTTTTCTCCCGGCCGGAACCGAGAGCACTGACTCATTGGTGCTGCGCAGACAAATAGCGAATAGCCTGCGAAATAATCCTGAGGAGGCCAAACAATTGTTTTCAAACTGGATTGAGAAAAAAGGGAGTTAAATAAGTGGTATTAACGGGTAAACAAAAAGCTGCGATGCTGTTAATTAGTCTTGATGTGGCAAGTGCCTCTGCATTGCTCAAAGGTATGGATCCTGAGGTGGTCCAGGAATTGGCAATGGAATTAGCATCTTTGGAGGCATCAGGTTTGTGCGAAAGCAAGGAGA
Source organism: Sedimentisphaerales bacterium (assembly GCA_049691175.1). Taxonomy (GTDB): domain Bacteria; phylum Planctomycetota; class Phycisphaerae; order Sedimentisphaerales; family UBA12454; genus JAPLMW01. The sequence continues at coordinate 2,533 of JBAVNP010000246.1, read as the reverse complement.
AAGTAAAAGTTGCGCAAGAGTTTTGTACCTCACTTAAAAAAGGTTCGAGTCAGGGACTTAATATAGGACGTTTTCTTAACGAAATACTGGTAAGCCTTCTTGGCAAAGAGAAGACAGAACAAATTAGAACTCAGATAAAAAAAGTGACGGAAAAAAAAGATTTGTTTGCAGACATTCACTCGTCCACCACGGACGAATTGGTTTCTGCACTGGAGGGTGAACACCCACAGATGATTGCTGTGGTACTGTCAGAGCTGACTCCGAAAAAAAGTCAGGAGGTTCTGTCGCTTTTGAGCGAAGAGACCCGTCTCAAAGTAGTGTGGAATATGACGAATTCGAGTCTGCTGACAGATGGAGTGAAGCGGCGGATGGCATCTATGGTTAGCGAACGGCTGAAGAGTCTCAAAGGAGAGACTTTTGTGGCAAAACCGGGAAGACAGGAAGAAAATCTACGAAAACTTGCTATCGTGTTAAGCGGACTGGAAAAAGACCTGCGAGATCAATTGCTTGGTGAGATTAGCAAACACGATGAGGGAACTGGCACGACGGTAAAGCGTTTGATGGTAACGTGGGAAGATATTCCAACAATAGCTGACAGGTCTTTGCAGGAAACTCTGCGAGGAATTGATTCGGCAAAATTGGCATTAGCACTTTATGGAGCAGATGAAGTAATTGCCAAAAAAATCAAGTCTAGTATTTCCGAACGAGCAGCAGCGTCAATAGACGAGGAAACATCACTTATGCAGGAGCCGCTGGCAAAAGAAGTTCTTGATGCGAGAGAAGAAGTTATGAAGCCGCTGCGAGACGCTAATGAGGAAGGCAAACTTAGGGTGATTGGAAGGTAGCACAATGTCAAGGAAACTGACGGTTCATCTTGAAAGGCCGGTTACGTCTGTAAGCATCTTAGATGGTTACAGCAGCAATGCCGAATCGTCTGTTGCGGATAGTATGAATACTGAGCAAATCAGATTAGAGGATTTGAAAGCGCAGAAAAGTTTGTATAGCGATGTTTGCCGGACACTTCAAGACCTGACCGCCAAGCTCAACCAGTTTTACGACCAGATTTTCGCCGAGCAAAAAGAAGAAATTGCCAGACTTTCGGTTGAAATTGCCAGAAGGGTATTAATGCAAAAAATTCAGGATGGTGATTATAAAATTGAAACAGTTGTTAAAGAAATGCTTAAAAATGCTCCCACTCATCGGGATATAGTGGTGCATTTAAATCCTAAAGACCTGACTGACTGCCAGAAGGCTCAGCAGGATGATGGCGATAATACATTAGCTGGAATCAAACTCGTTGCGGACGTCAATATTGGACAGGCCGAATGTGTGCTTGAGAGCCCAAAAGGAGTAATCAAATCATTAATTGATGAACACCTTGAGCAAATCGGAAAGGCGCTTAAAAAAACGGAATAACTTATGACTGCGAACAAAGTCAAAGAGAAAAAACTTCAAACACAGCAGGGTGTAGTTGCGGGCCCGGAAAGCAAATTAATTGATTTTGATAAATTTCACTCGGTTTTGCGTGCGGTGAATTTGTTAAATTGCCAGGGTTCCGTAATCCGGGTTTCGGGTTTGACAGTTGAATCCAGTGGTCCTAAAGTGGGCATAGGTGAACTTTGCGGAATCAATATTCGTGATGGTCGGCGTGTATTAGCAGAGGTGGTAGGTTTCCAGGGGGATCGGCTTATTCTGCTTCCATTAGAGCATATAGAAGGTATATCGCCCGGCGATACCGTAACGACTCGAACCACCCCGCGCTATATTACTCTGGGTGAGAATGTATTGGGCAGAGTAATAAACGGATTAGGAGAACCTATCGATGGTAAAGGGCCATTGGCAGGAGATGAGAAGAAGGCATTGGATTCAGGCAGTCCGCCGGCATTAACCAGGAAAAAAATTACTCAGCCTCTGGCTTTAGGTATCAGGTCAATTGATGGTATGTTAACCTGCGGCAGAGGACAGCGCGTGGGTATTTTCTCAGGCAGCGGGGTAGGCAAAAGCGTGCTGCTCGGTGATATTGCCAACTCGAGTGATGCGGATGTAAATATTGTCGCATTGATAGGCGAGCGTGGCCGGGAGGTTCGGGAATTTCTCGAGGGAGACCTTGGTCCTGAGGGGCTGGCTCGCAGTGTAGTTGTGATTGCTGCGTCGGATTCTCCGCCGATTCAGAGAGTGAAGGCGGCGTTTGTAGCTGTAACAGTTGCCGAATATTTCAGAGACAAAGGCAAAAATGTTTTGTTTATGATGGATTCATTCACGCGGTTTGCCCAGGCCCAGCGAGAAATCGGGCTTGCAGCTGGTGAGCCGCCGGCTGCAAAGGGTTACTGTCCAAGCGTTTTTGCACTAATGCCGAGACTTGTCGAGCGTTTGGGATGCTCCGAACACGGCAGCATAACAGGAATTCTGACGGTTCTTGTTGAAAACGATGATTTGAGCGACCCCGTAGCAGATAGTGCCAGAAGTTTACTCGATGGACATATAGTTTTGTCAAGAAAACTGGCCGACAGGGGGCATTTCCCTGCTGTGGACA
>JBAVNP010000245.1:0-3741 GCA_049691175.1 Sedimentisphaerales bacterium | reverse complement strand
CCGTAAGCCATATCCCCTTCCTGCCGCGGATTTCCGATTATAACGCCCGTGATAATCTTTCCATTAGAATCAAGAAATTTAACAATATCTTTTGCGTCTTCTTCGCTGACGCCGAGGTCTTTATAGTTTGTCTTCTCTTGGGTATAAAGTTCGACTATTCGAATATCTAAGCACGCCGCCAGCAGGTCGTTAATCGCCTTGTTCGAGGCGGGATAGAAACTTTTATTTGCGACGATAAAGCCTTTGCCTCTTCGTTTCAAATCGACTGTCTCGCTACCTTTGCCTGCCCCCGAGGGGCCTGTTACAATTTCCCAAATAGCCGCAGGGTCAAGTCCCTGAATGAGATTGCCCTGCCCTGCCGGTGCGGGTTTTATCCTGTGGGAAATCTGCGAAACAAAAACCGCAGCAACAACCGATATTATTGCAAGAATACCCAAAAATGAAAGTTTTTTATCGCTCATTTGCCAACTCTACCTTATAAAATTTTTAAATTTTAAATTATTACGCGTCACTGGCGTGACTGATGTATCTTCTTTTCCTTGCGCCCCTTCGTATCCCGAGAACTATGGCGATAATCAAAATGACCGCCGGCGCCGTCAGCATATTGAAGTTTCTCAGTCCGTTGCCTAAGCTCTCTATACGATGCAATCTTGTCTTTTTTATCTGCTGCAGTTCTTTTTTAGCCTGCCGTATTTTCAGCTCAAGCTCGTTTTTCTTTTGCAGTATGCTGCTGCCGATAATTTCTTCTTCGCCCTGTTTTGCCGAGGAGAGTATTGATTGCAGTTCGTTTTCGAACCCTGTTATTTCCGCGTTGATTTTCGCCTCCCGCTCAGCCGTTTCGGCTTCCGCCTGTGCCTCTATTTTATCGACTACTTCGAAAGGTCTCCTGAAATTGCCGCGGGAACGTATTGAAATCAGCTCGCTTGACCCACTCAAATCATCGGCGGCATTTATCGCAAGTGCGCTGTTATCGCCCACGATAATCGTGCCGAAAAACATATTTTTGTTATAGGCAATCGCATCACAGATAAAATCGACATCGGCAAAAACTACGACGGCACAATCTTTTTTCGCCTCTGCAAGACCTGCGATATGCTCTTTTTTCGTTCTCGGCGCGTTTGGGTCATTTTCATCTGCCGGCAGTATAACCTCGATATCTATGCCCTTTGGAAAAGCGCTTTTGAACCTGCCGGTTACTAAATAAGCCATCTTGACCGGTTCAGTCCCGTCGGTAAATTTTTTCATAAGTCTATCGGCATCGAACATCATTAGCTCGAACTGATTATCAACCGTCCAGCTGTTTCCTTTTGTCGTCGTCATAACTAATGGCGTTCGCTGAATATTTCTTTCCTTAATCTCATTTTCGTCCATAACAACCTCGCGCAGCACGCCGCTGAACAGCACTCTTACGTCATTCAATTGCGATGTTATGACATTATCGTGGTTGAAGCATTCCGGCGTCAGGTCCAGAAAACCGATTATCTTCTGCAGTCCCTGTCCTTGCTTGATTTCGGCTTGATGCGCCAGCGCCCTGTCGCCTGCGAACGTATCTTTCGGCATTTCAAGTCCCCAGTTGACAAGCAGCTTGTTCATCTCAGAGCTTGGGTCGTGTTCGGTTCGCATCCGCGCCGGCGCCTGCTGCGGCAGGTCAACGACACAATACGGGTCGACAAAAACTATTGTTTTCCCGCCGCCGACCACGAACTGGTCGATTGCAAACAGCGTTTGCTCGGAAAAACCTTTCGGATGAACGACCATCAGAATATCAACGCCTTCTATTTTATTTACATCTGTCGGAACACTTTCCACCTCATACTGCTGCCTGAGCTGCTCGACAAACGACCACGGCCGCCTCGGCTGCTGTCCCTGCATTTGCATCATCTTCATCATATACGGGCTCATATCGTCGCCCACCATCGGCAGCGAGCTTAATATTCCTATTTTCTTCTTCTGCCGCGTTATAGCGGTATCAATCAGATAGCTTATATCGTATTCGACAAAATTCTGCCTCGCCGGCGCGAATACCGGGATAACTTTTTCTACGCCGAACTGTGTCTGCACAACAAGTCCGAAGAAGAAATTTTCCTCTTCTGTTATCGGAAAGCGTTTGATGCCGTATCTTAGCGCCGCCACCTCATCGTCCGAATATGGCCGCGGGTCGATTATTTCAAGTTTTATCATTCCGCCGGACACAGCGACATATTCTTCAAGCAGCGATTTAACGAATTCATAATAATTATTAAAATAGCGAATCTGGTCCGGCCCTTTCAGCGCCGCTGTCCGGGCGTAATAAAGTTTCATCGTGATTGGTTGGTTGAGTTTGGCGATTATCGCCTTTGTCCCGTTCGAAAGGGTATAAATCCGTTGCCCTGTTACATCGACCTTCCAGCCTTTGCCGACGTTTTGGCTTATGCTGATAAGACTGAAAGCGATAATCAAAACAAATATCACGCCTGCGATTATCCTGAAGGTTCTGCCCATTAGCCCGCCTTCCTTTCATCAAGAACTATTCCGCACGCCGCAATCCATCCAGCTATAAGAATGACAAAATAGCTTACATCTTTAAATTCGAGTACGCCTCTTTGCACAGAATCGAAATGTTCCTGAAAGCTCATCGTGCTTATGGCTTCAACTAATCCTGCCGGCAGAAAAGTTGAAAAATAATTCATTGTTGTCGGCATCCCCGCAAAAACTAATATCGCGCACGCGACAACCGATAACACAAAACTTATAACCTGATTATTGCTTATCGCCGAAAAAAAACACCCGACCGCAAGAAACCCGCCTGCCATAAGAATACTCGCCAGATACCCCGTCAGTATCAAACCTATATCCGGCTTGCCTAAATAACAGACCGTTATCGCCATCGGAAATGTCAGAGCCATTGCGACAATCAAAAACACCCACGCCGCGAAAAATTTCCCCAAAACCGCCTGTCTTACCGTAATCGGCAGCGTAAACAACAACTCAATCGACCCTGTTTTTCGCTCTTCCGCCCACAGTCTCATCGCCGCTGCGGGAACAAGGAACACAAACAACAGCGGCATATTTATAAAAAACGCCGACATATCCGCCTGCCTTGCCTCGAAAAACCCTTCCTTAAACGTCAGGTATCCCGAGAAGAACAGAAACACCACAAGAAACACATACGCCAAAGGCGTTGTGAAATACGACTTGAATTCTCTTTTAAATACTGCTCTAAAGCCTTGCATTTTTGTTCCTTTATAATGGAAGTAAGGAAATAAGGAAGTAAGGACGTAAGGACGTAAGGAACTTATTTAACGGCCGCCGGTCACGGCGGTCTAACCCCGCCAAGGTGTTGGCGGGGTTAACCGAAACTTTTTCCTTACTTCTTTACATCTTTACATCTTTACTTCTTTTTCTATCACGCTACTTTGGTAATTTTTCTGAACACTTCATCGAGCGTGCCGTGATACTCGGTTTTCAATTTTTCCGGCGTTGAATCCACTAGAATTTTGCCTCTCGCGATTATTATCGCCCTGTCGCATACAGCTTCCACTTCCTCGAGTATATGCGTTGAAACAACGATGCACTTATCCTTTGCCATTTTGCTTATTAAATTCCGCACCTCGTGTTTTTGATTCGGGTCAAGACCATCTGTAGGCTCATCGAGAATAAGCACCAGCGGATCGTGTATCAAAGCCTGTGCAAGCCCTACCCTTCTTTTATAGCCTTTGGAAAGTGTTTCGATTGTCTGATGATATACCGATTCGATATGGC
>JBAVNP010000244.1:0-2489 GCA_049691175.1 Sedimentisphaerales bacterium | reverse complement strand
TTGTAGCAGACCCCGTCAGCGGCTTCTGCGAAACCTGTCATTATAGTTATATCAGGACAATCTTTTGCGAGCTGTTGGACAGCCTTTTTGTTTTCGGCAAGAAAATGCTTTTTGAGCAGCAAATCTTCCGGCGGATAACCGCAGATGCTCAGTTCCGGAAAGACGAGCAGCTCGACTTTTTCCTGTCTTGCGCGGGCGTACATCTGCCGGATTTTATCAACATTTCCCGCAATGTCCCCGACGGTTGTATTTATTTGTGCAAGGCCGGTTCTTAAACTCATTTGATTTCCCGTTTTTGTTCCATTTTACAGATTATTTACTTGTTGTCCATAAGCCATTTGTTAATTTGTTCAGCCGCTCTTCTTCCTGTGTCGATTGCCTTGACCACCAGCGAAGCCCCGAGAACCGAATCGCCTGCGGCAAAAACGGCAGAGTCGCTGGTTCGGAAATCGTTGACAGCGATATTGCCGTTTTCATCGAGTTTGAGCTGCAGGCTTTTTATGAGGCCTTCCTGCTTTACGTGCAAAAAGCCCATCGCAAGAATCACAATGTCTGCCTTTATCGAAAATCCCGTGCCTTCTGTTTCTTTGATATTCCAGCCCCTGGGGGTTTTTATCCATTCGACCTGGCAGCCGTGCAGTTCGCTTACACTCGTCTCGACGCCTGAAAGTTTTGTCGTTTTGACGCCCCAAATTCTTTCGCAGCCTTCCTCGTGTGACGAGGATGTTCTCATAATTCTCGGCCACGTTGGCCATGGTGTATCATCAGGCCTTATGTTCGGTGGTTTCGACAGTATTTCAAGCTGATAAATCTTTTTAGCGCCTTGTCTTCGTGCCGTTCCGACGCAATCGCTACCGGTATCTCCGCCGCCTATGACTATGACCGTTTTATCTCTGGCAGAAATCGTTTTCCCTTCAATCTTTTCGCCGTTACAGATTTTATTTTGCTGAGTTAAGTAATCCCACGCAAATACTACATTTTCATAGCCTCTGCCTGTAACGGCAAGGTCTCTCGGTTCACCTGCGCCCATCGTCAGGCAGATGCAATCGAACATTTTCTTTAGATAGTGTGAGGATATATCTTTTCCGACCTCGACACCGGTCTGAAATTGAACGTCTTCAGCGGTAAGTTGAGCAAGCCTTCGGTCTAAAACAGTTTTTTCAAGTTTGAAGTCGGGTATTCCATATCTTAAAAGGCCTCCGATTTTTTCGTCTTTTTCAAAGACCACAACATTATGTCCTGCTCTTGCGAGTTGCTGTGCCGCCGCCAAACCTGCCGGACCTGAACCGATAATTGCTATTCTTTTGCCTGTTTTTTGTTTTGCGATAACCGGTTTTATCCAGCCTTCTTTGAATCCCCGTTCGACAATCTGGTATTCGATTTGTCTTATAAATACCGGCTCATCGTTTATCGCCAGTGTGCAGGCCGTTTCGCATGGAGCAGGGCAGACGCGGGCGGTGATTTCCGGAAAATTATTTGTCGAATGAAGAAGCTGGCAGGCCTTTTGCCACTGGCCTTTGTAAATCATATCGTTGAATTCAGGTATGTTATTTCCTAAAGGACAGCCGACGCCGTGGCAGAAGGGTATTCCGCAGTCTATACATCTTGCCGCCTGCTGGATAATATCGTCAGGCGTAAGGGTAAGTTCGACCTCTTTGTAATCCAGAATTCTCTGCTCAATCGGCCGATAGCCTGTTTTTTTACGTTTATATTTTAAAAAACCTTTTATCTCAGCCATAGAACACCTCTTCCGTCGCAGGTGTTGTTTCGGTGTTTCGTTCTTCGGCGGCTCTCATCTTTTCAAGTGATTTCCGATAATCAATTGGAACAACTTTGACAAATCTGCCTAACATATCTGACCAGGAATTTAAAATCCTTTCTGCCTGTTTGCTTTGTGTCCATTTATAATGTTTTTCGATAAGCTCTTTTAAAAGTTTTTTATCTTCGTTTAACCGGACACTTTCAAGCTCAACCATATCGAGATTGCACAGCGTATCAAATAATTGCATTTCATCGAGAACATAAGCGGTGCCGCCGCTCATACCGGCTGCGAAATTACACCCCGTTTTGCTCAGAACAACCACCGTTCCGCCTGTCATATATTCACAGCCGTGGTCGCCCAGACCCTCTACGATCGCGATAGCGCCGCTGTTCCGCACCGCGAATCTTTCGCCTGCCATACCGTTAATGAATGCCTCGCCTTTTGTAGCGCCATACAGTAGGGTGTTGCCGACGATGATATTTTCGTGAGCGGCAAATGGCGAACCCTCAGGTGTTTTTACGACAATTCTGCCACCAGAGAGACCTTTTCCGAGGTAGTCATTGCTTTGTCCTGTCAATTTCAGCGTGATTCCCGGCGCAAGAAATGCCCCGAAACTCTGTCCTGCCGAGCCGGTGAAATTTAACTCAATAGTTCCGTCCGGCAGTCCTTTCGGCCCATATTTTCTTACGATATAGTTGCTTATTATTGTTCCGACGGTTCTGTTAAC
>JBAVNP010000243.1:0-2163 GCA_049691175.1 Sedimentisphaerales bacterium | reverse complement strand
GGGCAACATAATGATCAGGCAAAAGAACCAAGCCGGATGGGTCAGCACCCTGAAAAGACGTTTCTTGGGGATGGTGATGAATCCCTTCAAGGCATAGCGGAGACTGGCGAGCAAAACAATGGTGGTTACCAGCATGTCCAGCAGATAAAGGATCACATGCAAGACTTTTTCCATGGGCCCCGCATTGCCACGTTGTCAACTATTACAGGTTTGAGGGTGACTCGGTATCAGGAGGTGTCTCTTCAATCCCTGACCAGAAAGCATATTCTCAACATAATGCCAAAATTTCCAGTTAAAAATGCCGGCAGGTTAACCGCGGCATTTTACCTGAGATTGAGAAAAAGTCGGGGGCAGAAATGAGAAAGGGAAGCCGGGAATCCATTTACCCCCTCTCCAGAGAGGTGAGTCGTTTGGAAATTCCCGTGCTTCCCCGGTCCACGAAACCTTTTTCAATCTTCCCTGAGGGAATTCGCCGGACAGATCGTCCGGAACGTTCCGTGGTCTTACCCACTGCTTCCGCAGCAGAGCGGGCATCCATTGCCGCTGCCGGCAATCTGTGCCCAGTCGGCCCTTCAGTTAAATTTGGGTCGAGCCGACTGTTGCTCCGGGCCGAAGCAGGTTGCCGTGAGGTTCAATCCGGCGGGCGACCCAACCCTTTGAGGTGCGGCCCGCAGGCCGTCTCCCCTGCACCCTTCCGGTGCTCGGATTGACCTTCCTTGCAATTATATTAATAATCATCATCTGGGAGAAAACAAGGGGGGCCGGGGGGATTAAAAAGAATTTTTTTGGAGGGGAGGGGGGATATTGGCAAATAATGCGGCACCGATAAAAATTTCTTAATTTTTATTCACTTACCTCATTTTCAGAACTAAGCTCTAGATAATCTTTTGGAGCTTCTAGGTCCAAACCTTTGAGATATGTTTTAACTAGTCGATTGCCCTGTTCGTCGAAGCTGATGCTACCTATAAGACATGATTCTGCTACTTCATGTTGGATACTTTTCAAGCGTAGATAGTTTTTCCTAGTCCACGCAAGAACTACTTTGTGAAGAGGGTAGTAATCGCTGCCATATCCTTTCTTTTTTCTGATTTTCAGTCCCATAACATTCAGACAGAACCCCAATATTATAGAGGACTTATAGTTTGGGAATTCCTCTAAGCGTAATATTTCATTATATAACAAACGGCGGAGTTTAAAGTGAATAATTTCCCATGCTTTCCCCTCGCCGGACAGAGCGAAAAATTGACCCCACACAGCGTTGTGATGAATACCCCAGCATTTATCTGGCGGGAATGTAACTGATGCAGCAGAGAATATAATTTCAAACATAAGAGCTGCAATGTGGTCGTAAAAGTCTCTGTGACCCCGATCATCGCGTACCCTCAACTTAGTTGTGGGAGGATTTTGTTGCGGGTCTATAAGATTTATTGCCTCTTTCACAAAATCAACGGCCGTTGTTAATCGCTTGAATATATCTGTAGAATAATAGTCGGAGGAGATATCATTAAGTTTGTAAATATCTCGGATAGAGCTTTTAATATTATTAAAAGCACGATACAAGGCAAATGAATGCTCATACCATCTGCCACTTTTAAGATAGCTTTCAAAAGTAATATTCAAAGCCCTACAATAAGCTTCGAAATGCGAAGCATCCCATGACCATACTATGTCATAATGTATATCAAGCGGTGATCCGAAATGCGACGCAAGTGCTTCAACCAACCGATAGTTACCGTATATAGCTTGACTAAAAGGTTTCAGGTAACCAATCAGCCCAGAACTGTAGCCTTCATCCTCATGGTGTAATATAGAATCCTTGTTAATAATTGCTTCTGTAGATATATTTTTGGCGAAATCCCCGATGGGAAGATCGTATTTCTTATTGGTTTCCATTTCTTCGAAAAATGCAATCGCTGTCACAGGTGATGAAGCAATTATATATCTACATAACTTCCGGTTGCCTATCAATAATAATATATCATAAGCAAAATCGCTGACGTTGGGCTTTCGCTTTTTTTCTTCCTCCTTTTTTTTAATATTATTTCCCCATCTAGATGGAATTTGCTTGGAGAGCACAACAAGAGGTTTTGCTGACCTTGCCAACTCATTAGCAATAATAGGTAATTCACTGTCTATCCCTCTCAGTATTGCACCATACAGTGC
>JBAVNP010000242.1:0-11518 GCA_049691175.1 Sedimentisphaerales bacterium | reverse complement strand
TGGGTTTTTCGCTGGCTGCGATATTCGGAACGAATCGCTTTATGCCGGGGATTTTTAGATATGTAAACAAATGCCGGGGGGATATTCAGCGGAACAAATTTCATCTTCACATTCCGAAAAAATCTCTTCAATTTGGACTTTAAAAAAGGATTGTATTGAAATTGGATGTAAGTTCTGGATTTGCTTGACAAAGCAAGAACTTCCTCCTTTTGTGATTCATCAAAAGCCGCAAGCGGCAGACTGGATACAATACAATCAAGATTATCAATATATAGCCCGCAATTTTTGACATCGTCATTGATAACTTTCAGCCGCGGGTCATTTATCGTTTTTAACTGTTCACAAAAGCCGGGGTTGATTTCAAAACAGGTCAGCCTGCCATCTTTGGGCAGATGCCGCAAAATTTCTTTTGTAACGGCGCCAGTTCCGGGACCAAATTCAACGATATTGGCCGCGCCGTCTATCTGACGGACCATCTTTCTGGCAAGAAACGGAGAGCTTTCCGCTACCGCCCCAACCTGTTTTGGATGCTTTAAAAATTCACTAACAAATTTTATAAATCTCATTAGGGCTTCTATTTTAGCCACAAAGGCACAAAGACACAAAGGGAAAAAACCAATAATCTTTAACCTTTATCCGCCTGCGGCACAGACGTCCCACAGCGGAAACCGTCAGGGTGTTTTTATTTTTCAATCCTTCGCAAAATTGAATAAGGAGGCAATTTCTGCTCAATAACAATTTTTTGCGGATTGTTGATAAATTCAGCAAATTTACCTTCGACAGTCTTCAACGGCCTGGACATTACTATTTCTGAAATACTACCGTCGGGCGTTAATACTTCGAGCGTTTCGCCTGCGAAAATCTTATTTCTTACAAAACAAATACAATCCGTCTCAGTTTTTTCATCAACAATGTCGCCGACAAATGTTGCGCCGCTGCCGGATAAACTCTTTTCATAACTATAATCATCCGGCTTAATCGAGCCTTTCATAAAGCCGGCGGAATAACCCCTGTTTTTTACCCTGCTTAAAAGTTTGAGGCAATCCTCCGTACTGATTTTTTTGCCGTCGATAAGCTGTCTGTAAAGCGAAACAACCGAAGCGATATAATGCACCGATTTCATCCTGCCTTCGATTTTAAACGAGGCGACAGACGCATCTGCGAGAGGTTCGACAAATTCAAATAACGCAAGGTCTTTGCAATTGAATATGTATTGTCCGCGCTGGTCTTCGAAAACAGGAAAGTATTCACCCGGTCTTTTCTCTTCAACAAGATAATATTCCCATCTGCACGGATGAGTACATTCACCTCTGTTTGCTTTTCGGCCTGTAAGATAATCACTTATTGCGCACCTGCCTGAATACGAAAAACAAACGGCGCCGTGGATAAAAACTTCAACTTCGATACCTGTCTGTTTTGTGTCTTTACATATCTGTTTTATCTGCTCCAGAGACAGTTCTCTTGCAAGATTTACCCTTGCTGCACCAATTTGTTTGTAAGCAAGAACGGTTTGGCTGCTCGTGGTATTGGCCTGTGTGCTTATATGAACCGGCGTTTTTATTCCAGCCTTTTGAAGTTCAAAAATCAGACCGATATCAGAGACAATCAGGGCATCTGCGCCCATATCTTCAAGCTGACCGGCAATGTCCAGAAGTTTATCATATTCATCGCTGAAGGGATAAATATTGAGTGTAACATAACCTTTTTTGCCCATTTTGTGCAGAAATTCAAGGCCTTTGGCCGCTTCATCGAGCGTTAAATTGCCCGCATAAGCCCTTAATGAGCCGAATTCTGTGCCGAAATAGACGCTGTCTGCGCCGTATCGGGCCGCCCAGATAACCTTTTCCAAAGTTCCCGCAGGTGCTATAAGTTCAGGTTTCAAAAAGACTTCCTTAATATATTACAAACGATAATTTACAAGTATATCGCGCTGATTAAAATAAAAAATCAAAATTTTTGTTGAAAATCAGCCTCAATTGGCCATAATGAAGGGTTCAGGATTTACAGCTATAGGAATTAAAGGAGCGTTCATGGGAACGATGCTTAATGCTCTGGTAAAACTTCAAAGCGTTGAAAATAACTTAAGAGCGGCAAAGGCTAAACTTACCCGTTGCCGCAGAAATGTCATTCTAAAGGAAAACCAGCTCCGAACACTCCAAAACTCACTCGAAGCCAAGAAGGAAGAAATACAGCTTACTCGAATCCAGGCAGACAGGCTCGAACTTGAATTAAAAAGCACAGATGAGACTCTCGTCAGGTATCGTTCAGCGTTAAACACTGCAAAAAGCAATAAAGAATACGCGGCGATACTGACCGAACTCAATATGACAAAGGCTGACAGCAGCAAAGTCGAGTCGCAGGAGCTGGAACTGTTGAAAATCATCGAGGCCGACCAGCAGCAATGCGAGCAGATACAAAAACAAATCGAACAGGAAAAAACCGAGCTTAACGAAATCCGAAAACAGACCGAGGAACTGGCGAAAAAATACGAGGCTGAAATCGCTCAAATTGAGCAGCAGTGGCAGCAGGCCGCTGCCGAGGTCAGCCCGCAAGTTCTCGAAGTCTTCAGAAGAGTCGCAGAAACTTACGACGGCGAAGCCCTTGCGGAAATTGAAATACACGACAACAGAAGCGGAATTTATACCTGCGGCGGATGCTTTATGAGCCTGACTACCGAGACCGCAAACACTCTTTTGAGCCGCGATGAAATCATCAGATGTCCAAACTGTACCCGCATTTTGTACTTTAGGGAAGCGGAGAACCGATAGTTTGGCCCAGACCATAACAATCTATACGGACGGCGGAAGCAGAGGCAATCCCGGTCCTGCCGCCGGGGCGTTTGTCCTGCTGGATGAAACCGGCAAACAGCTCTGCGCACAGGCAAAATTTCTGTCCGTTGCCACGAACAATACTGCCGAATATACCGCCCTTGTCTGCGCACTTGAAAAGGCAAAATCTATCGATGCCGAGAACCTGAAAATCTTCAGCGACAGTGAACTGATGGTAAAACAGATTAACGGCGACTACAAAGTTAAAAACGATAACTTAAGAGAGCTTTTCAGACAGTGTCTCGATATCCTCGCGGAGTTTCAAAGCTGGCAGATAAGCTACATTCCGAGAGCAAAAAACAAACTTGCCGACAAATTAGTAAATCGTGCCATTGATGCGGCAGGCGATATCGAACAAAAAAACGACTCGTCGGGGCAGAGTCCGCTGCAGTCCGGAAAGACAAAACATCTGCGGCTCGGTATTCTTATCAGCGGTTCAGGCCGAACTATGATTAACTTTCAGGAACAGATAAAACAAAAACAGCTTAATGCTGAGATAGCGATTGTCATTTCCTCAAGGTCGGAGACGGTCGGCGTCGAAAAGGCAAGGGCCGCCGGACTGCCGCTGGAAATAATAAGAACAAAAGATTTTCCGGATATTGATACCTTCAGCGGGCAGATAAGAAAAACGCTCCTTAAAGCAAAAGTTGACCTTGTTCTTCAGGCAGGATGGCTGTGCCTGTGGAAAATCCCGGCAGAATTCGAAAACCGCGTAATGAATATTCACCCTGCCCTTCTGCCGTCATTCGGCGGACAGGGTATGTGGGGGCATCATGTGCATGAAGCGGTCCTGAAGGCTGGCTGTAAAGTCAGCGGCTGCACGGTGCATTTCTGCACAAATGAGTATGACAAAGGGCCTATTGTCCTTCAACGATGCTGCCCCGTCAAAGAAGATGATACCCCTGATACTCTTGCCGCAAGAGTTTTCGAGCAGGAATGTATCGCATACCCCGAGGCGATAAAATTGTTTTCGCAGGAAAAAATCCACATAAAAGAAAATAGAGTGTTTATAAAATAAAAGACTGGATTTAATTGAATATCCGACAGAAAAAACTTGTCGCCAACATTACAGTAGTTTTGGTTTTTACTATTGCTATGGTAACCGCCTTTGCAAACATCAAAAATTTAATTAACCGCTCCGAAACGATGCGTGCAACCGAACTGGTCGGTAAGGAAATCCTGCGATATCGAAAAGCCAGCGGTTCGCTGCCGCCGGAATATTACGTAAAGGAATATATAAATAAAATCGGCGCGGTAAGGCTTTACGGCATTCACTACAGGGCGCCATGGATAGAATTCGGCTCAGAACCTAACAGTACAATTCTTGCTTATTCAGAAAAAAATTACAGTGGATTCGTAAAAGCAGGCAGCGTCGTGCTGTGGTTGAACGGCAAGGTTGAGTGGATAAATAAAAAACAGTTCGAACAAACTCTTGCGACACAACAGAAACAGCAGGAATTTCAATGGATAAAAGAGCACCTGCAAAACAGCGAAAACCAGCCGTAATATTGAAAACCCCGTTCAATTCTTCATTCCAGACATCTGTTCTTTGATTTACCTCCACACCTTTGCAGAAAGCCGCGGCTGTAAAGCCGTGGATGAATGCGGCTATTCTCTCGCGCAAGCAGGAAACAGGCAAAGCCACACCTGTAAAGGTGTGGGGGTTTACTCCAGATAAATCACATCGCCTGGTTTGATTTTGGGGATTTTATCTTTCTTGTTCGCTATATCCTCTTTACATATCGCAAAAGACTGTGCAATTTCAATCCGGCAGTCTATAGAGCCGTCCGGTTTTCTCGGGATTTTTACACCTGCCTGTGCAAGCCACTGGGCCGCACGGTTAATCATCATCTGTCTCGCAACTTCCGTGCTGTCTATACCGGTTTTGTTCTTCACAGGCGCAAATTCCTCGCTGCGAAGCGTTTCAAGAATGATTGATTTTTGAGCAAGAGGCAAGGCGTCAAACACAAATGTCTCAAGTTTTATGCCGCTGGGCTTTCGCGGCTCAATTTTTTTACCCGACTGCAAATCAATGTATGGTATCTTTTTGACCGCCTTGTGATAAGGCAGTGCAAAACCTTTATTATTCAACTGGTCAACGAATTCGCGGCTGATTATATGAATCGCTATGCTGCCAAGCGAAAAAATCAGCGAACCATCCGGGTTTTTCTTCTCCAGAAGCTCGTCGCTCAAAAAGTCACTGTATTCCAGCACTTTGATTTTGCCTTCGACCAGGCAGAAATTGCCGACTTTCTCAAATGGTCCTGTCTTTACAACAGCCTTCGAGGACATCTCCGCCTTGTCCATCGCGTGCAGACCGATAAAGAGAGAATCGAAAATATTTATTAAAGGATTATCAACCTGAAAATAGCTGATATACTCAATGCCGTGTTCTTTCATATCCGCAGCGGCGCCGCTTTTATAAAGAGCTTTTAAGCTGCCGCCGTGGCCGTCGGGAGATGCCGATAAAGTATCCTTTTCTGCCAGTAAAATTCCCCCATCTGTCGAGAAATTTACTTCTGTGCCCTGCTGAAAAATAAACACGCTCCGGGACTCAAGACCATAAAAATTATTTCGTCTGAAAATCTCCAGCGTTTGCTGATGGTTAAGCGGGCTTGTCATTATATACCATCTCGGCTGAAAATTATATTTTACGCCCGCTGCCGCAATCTGCTCGGCAAAAAGCCTAAACAGGGTTTTCTTTTTAACAGGGCTGACTGCAAAATCGCCCTTCGGCCTGTCGAATCCAAGTCTCGTGCCCTGACCGCCTGCAACAACAAACGCAGCAGCTTTGCCGCCGGATATTAACTCAACTCCGAGTTTTTTTGCCTTTTCATATTTCTCCTTCTGCTGTGCAGTTTGCGGCACGGCAGGATACACAGGGGCAGCGGAAAAATTTTTCGGTAATCCCAAAGGGGCAGGATTTCTGATATATCGATTGATATTCTCCTCGACCCGGTTAAATTCAAGCCGCTCAATCTGAAGCAACAAATTATGCTTCTGCTTTTCGTTCAATCCAGGCCAAAATGTCAGGAGGTGACTCTGGTTATGCTTTTCCAGCAGTTGCTTGACTTTTGCGTATCGCTGTTGAATATCCATTTTTCCTTAACCTTAAAAAATAACAAAAGCACACGGCTAAAGATTATAGCATACAAAAAATAATTATCAATATTGAGCGTTTAGCGTAAGCCTGTTCGCAATGCCAATTGCCAAATTGACACAATGGCTAAAATTTCCGCAATAATTAATCCTGCTATAAAACTGATTATAGCCTTGCCGCCTTTTGTATTGCACGATACGCTGTATGCTCGATACATTAAGGCCACCATCCAGACAAGCATAGACAGAACGACAACAATTCCAACAATAAACAATAATACATCTGTGCTTTCAATTGTAATCGTCGTAGGCTGCTGCAAGTATTCAGCAAACCTGTTGAAACCCTTAGGCATTATAACCAGCAGAGCTGCCAAATAAGGTGTTCTGGCCAAAGCCTGGGTTCCGAAAACATCAATTATCCTGAAGGAAGATCGTGATACGAAAAAAGCGGCAGCCAGAAGCACTATAGAGAGACAGAGCCAGTCAATCAGCACCTCTGCCATAAAGAACCATAACGGCGCAGGTTTGCCAATGTGTAAATCAATTACTCCATCGAAATGTAAATCGCCCAATGAGCCTAAGAATGCTGCCGCCAACATAATAACCAGACCCAGAAATAAGGCGCTGCCGCCGGCGATAAACTGAAATGGATTGAACAGCCATTGTTTTAATGTTCTGTTTTGAGAATTGTTTTTTAATTCGTTATTAGTCATAACCGTTCCTTTCGAAATTGTTATTGCTGGCTTTCGGGAATTTTGATTTGTTCGATAACATTATCAAGCTGATTTCGCACGGTCGGATAGCTCAGTTTTTGCAGTCGAGCCATTTCTTTCAAAGACCCGCTGCACCTGACGAATTGAACGACAAACTCCTGGTCTTCAACAGATAACTTTGCCAAAGCCGGCAGTTCAAAAAGTCCTTCTATTTCAGTGCTGCATTTCTGGCAGGATAACCTTTTGATATTTAACGGACTCTGGCAGGCCGGGCATATAGAAGGTAGTTTTTTCATAATTTTGTCCTTTTTGATAATAAAAAGTTTAATATTATTACCTAATATTAATATATAACTTAATAATGTCAAGCAAAAAATTAATAAAATTAATAAAATATTTGATATTATTCATTTTTGGACCTGTTTTACGAGAAAAAGGCGGACTGTCAGGCTGGCAGAGGAGAATGGCCGAGACTGCAATTTTGCCAGAAAGGTCAAAAGTGGGATATTTTTATAACTTCTTTATAGATATAGCGTTAATGACAACTGGGTGGTGTCATAAAGCGATGGCACATAATTTGCTTATTTACAAGTATATATGAAGCAGAGACTCTATGACTATAGATAGTATCAAGGTGCTTATTAACGATTCGGACTGGGCTTGGCCGGATGCGGTCAGGCGGATTTTCAAAGACCGATCTGTTGAACTGCTGATAGTAAAGCGGGCCGATGAGACATTAAACGTTTTACAGCAGAGGCGAATCCATACGGCTATTGTGGATATGGATTCGAAGATACTAAACGGGCTTAGTATGATAAAAGTTATACGCAGCAGTTTTCCACTGCTGCCGTGTATCCTGCTGGCTGACAGTGCGGAAGAAAAATTACTTTCGACAGCGCTTGAACTTGATGTGTTCAGTGTGATGAATAAGCCTGTGGATATACCGCTGCTTCAGAATCAGCTTCACAGGCTCTTTGTAAAAAGATATAATAGTAATTTATTTAATAGTTGAAAGGAATTAGGAATGAAAATTCGACCATTGGCAGACAAGGTAATTGTCGAACGCATCGAAGCCGAGACCAGAACGGCCGGCGGTATCGTTCTGCCGGATTCGGCAAAGGAAAAACCGCAGCGAGGCAAAGTTATCAGCGTCGGCACCGGAAAACTGCTCGACGACGGCTCAAGAAGCGAGATGCAGGTTAAAAAAAACGATGAAGTGCTCTTTACAAGCTATGCCGGCAACGAAGTCAAACTCGACGGGAAAGAATACCTGATTATGGAAGAATCAGATATTATGGCAATTATCGAAAAGTAAACAACTAACGAAAAATAAAAATCTAAAAAATAGGAGATTATAAAAATGGCAGCAAAAAAAATTGCTTTTAACACCGAGGCCCGCGAGGCAATCCGTCAGGGCATAAAAAAACTTGCCCAGGCGGTAAAGGTTACGCTGGGCCCCTGCGGAAGAAATGTAATACTTGAAAAATCCTACGGTTCGCCGACCGTTACAAAAGACGGCGTTACCGTCGCAAAGGAAATCGAGCTGGAAGATTCATACGAAAATATGGGCGCACAAATGGTAAAGGAAGTCGCCAGCAAGACCAGCACGGTCGCAGGCGACGGCACAACCACCGCGACAATTCTTGCAGAGTCTATTTTTGAGGAAGGTCTTAAAAACATCACCGCGGGCGCCAATCCGATGCAGGTAAAACGCGGTATCGATATGGCCGTTGAGAAAATCGTCGAAGAACTCAAAAAAATGAGCACCTCTGTAGAATCAGGCAAACAAATCGAACAGGTCGCTACCTGCTCGGCAAATCAGGATGCCGAAATCGGCAAAACGATGGCGCAGGCAATGGAAAAAGTCGGCAAAGACGGCGTTATCACTGTTGAGGAAGGCCAGAGCCTCCAAACCACCGTCGAACTGGTTGAAGGTATGCAGTTTGATAAAGGCTACATCAGTCCCCATTTCATAAATAACCTCGAGAATATGACCTGCGTCCTCGAAAAACCATATATCCTCATAAACGAAAAGAAAATCAACTCGATAAAATCACTCGTGCCGCTGCTGGAGAAAATCGCTAAGGCCGGCAGGCCGCTGCTCATCATCGCCGAAGATGTTGAAGGCGAGGCGCTTGCTACGCTCGTAGTGAACAAACTTCGCGGCGTCCTGCAGTGCGCAGCGGTAAAAGCTCCCGGCTTCGGCGACAGACGAAAAGCAATGCTTGCGGATATAGGTGTGCTGACAGGCGGAGAACCTGTATTCGAAGACCTCGGAATCGAGCTTGAAAACATTGACCTTACCCAGTTAGGCCAGGCAAAACGTGTTACTATCGACAAGGAAAACACAACTATTATAGAGGGTGCCGGCACAACTGAAACCATTAAAGGCCGTATCGAGCAGATAAAGAAGGAAATCGAAACCTCAACGAGCGATTACGACATCGAAAAACTTAAGGAAAGACTGGCGAAACTCTCCGGAGGCGTCGCACAGATTAATGTCGGAGCCGCAACGGAAGCTGAAATGAAAGAGAAAAAGGCCCGTGTTGAGGATGCTATGCACGCGTGCAGAGCTGCCGTTGAAGAAGGTATTCTGCCCGGCGGCGGAGTCGCAATGCTGCGAACCCTGAAGGCCCTCGATAAAATAAAAACCAAAGGCGATGAAAAAATCGGCGTTGATATCGTAAAAAGAGCTGTCGTCGCGCCAATCAAGCAGATTGCCACGAATGCAGGTCTTGACGGTTCAATCGTCGCCCAGAAAGTTATGGAAAGCGACGATATCAATTTCGGCTACGACGCCTTGAGAAAAGAATACGGCAATATGATTGAGTTCGGCGTTATCGTTCCGACCAAAGTTGAACGTATCGCTCTGCAGAACGGTTCTTCAATCGCTTCGCTGCTGCTGACAACCGATGCTATCGTCAGCGAAATACCGGAAAAGAAAGAAACGCCGCCAATGCCGCACGGTGGCGGAATGTATTAAGGAAATTCAAAAATCAAAATTTAAAATGAAAAATTAAGGAATCCCGCACCTAAAGAAATTTTAGGTGCGGGATAACTGCTTTATGCTTTTCAATTTTTATTCAAATTCGTTCAATCAGTTTTCAAAAGGCTACGCAAAGGGGCTTTTTATTGTGGGGTTACTGCTCATCGGTTTTGGCACGCTTGTCTGGATTCTCAAGGAAGTCCTTGCCGTTATCGCCGCTGCAATTTTTATTATAGTCGGCTGTTTTTGCTGTTTTAACGGAGTTAGGATATTCATCAGTACTATGAAATCCGATAAAGACGATAGCGGCAGAAGTGATAATGTCAAAATCCGAATTGAACCCCTCGACTCCGCTCGGGACGAGCAGGACTTGAATTTATAACCTGTTTGTTACTTTGCAATTGTTCCGGTGATACCGCCGGAAATAAGACTAATAAGATTTGCCAATATTCGCGGAAGCATCAAGCCTCTCGGACAAGCCAGGTATCTGGGCTGCCATACCGGATTGAATTTCTGCTTGTAGTGTCTTAATCCGTTAAAATTATAAAAGTGTTCGCCATGCCTGAAAACAAATGTTCCAAACCTGTGCCACAACGGCGCCAGAGCGTTGTCGGTCAAGCCTGATAAAGGAGCCATACCGAGATTGAACCATTCATATCCCTGCTCTTTGCCCCAGAGCATCATTTCAGCAAAAAGATAATCCATAATGCCGTTCGGGCAATCCGCCGAATGTCGCATTAAATCAACAGACAATTCCTCCTTCTGTCCGGTTGCCCAGATATTGGCGAACGCCTTTATGTCCCCGCCTTTGCGCACTATCGCTATAGGAAAATTCTCTATGTACTGCCTGCTGAAAGAGCCGAGCGAAAACTTCTTTTCCCTCGTATTTTTTTCCTTCAGCCACATATCGGAAATGTTCTGGAGTTTATCGATAATCTGTTCGGTCATCTTCTGCGGTATTATTTCAAATGTATAGTCCTGCTTCTGAATTTTGTTGCGGGTCTGCCGCAAATCCCTGTGCAAAGCCCCGTCGAGGGAAAAATCCTTCATATTGACGCGGGCTTCCTCTCCCAGTTTCAAAAAAGACATTCCTATATCGAGATATAAATCGAGATGAGCATTTTCAATCTGATAAAAAACAGGCCAGCCGTCGTAATAGCTGCAAAACTCCCTGAATTTCCACAGCAGCTCGCCCCACTCATCTTCCGGTCCGACAGGATCGCTCATCGATATCCAGCTTCTGCCTTCGACGCCGTACATAATAAAAGCATTATTTTTGTCATTCAGCAGAAAATGTTTGTCGCCGAGCAGGGCAAGATTTGCGGATATTTCAGGCGACAAATTTACAATCTGCCGCACGGTCTGTAATTCATCCGTCTGAGGAATTTCCATCTTCGGCTTACGAGGCAGCAATAACTGCATAACAGCATACAAAAGAACAACGATAACGGCGCCGGATGCAGCGCGGAGAAATCGCGGCGCATCGCTGTGAAACGCAAACTGCCACCAAAGCTGATTTGAATATTCGAGATGTCTGTAAGAGAAAAATCCGACCCATATAGAACAAATTGTCACTATGGCAACCATCAGGAACCACAGCGGCTCAAAACGCTGGGCAAAAAGAGCGCCCTTGCGATAAAATTCCCTGCGGCAGGGCAGAAAGGCCAGCAGTATCACAGACAAAATCACGGCCTCCTCATAATCAAAACCTTTCAGCAGGGAAAAAACCACGCCGGCAGCAAGCAATGCAATTGTCAGATGATACGCTATGTTTATCCGACGCTGAAGACCTCGCGCAAGCAGCAATAACAACGCCCCGACGATACTGGCCAGAAAATGAGAAAGCTCAATTGCGGGAAGCGGCAGCATATCTCTCAACACCGACATTCGCC
>JBAVNP010000241.1:0-2217 GCA_049691175.1 Sedimentisphaerales bacterium | reverse complement strand
AGCGATAAAACTGGCCAACAAAATCGGCTATCCGGTGATAGTAAAGGCGGCGGCGGGCGGCGGCGGCAGGGGTATGCGGGTCGCTCATAACGATATTACCCTGCGAAACGCGCTGGTTACCGCAAAGAATGAGGCGGAAGCGGCGTTCAAGGACGGCACAGTTTATCTTGAAAAATATATTGTCGAACCGCGGCACGTTGAGGTGCAGGTTATGGCCGACAAAGCGGGCAACACGCTGCATTTCTTCGAGCGTGACTGCTCGATACAAAGACGGCACCAGAAACTTATCGAAGAATCTCCCTGCCCTGTGCTCGATGAGCATACCCGCGAAGAGCTTTGCAAGGCGGCTCTTAAAGTAATAAAAGAAGCAAAATACGAAAACGCAGCGACGGTAGAATTTCTTTTAGATAAAAATAAAGATTTTTATTTCATTGAGGTCAATACGAGAATACAAGTTGAACATCCGGTTACTGAAATGGTTACCGGCAGGGATTTAATCAAGATGCAGCTGGCGGTCGCAAGCGGCCATAACATAAATTTAAAACAGAGAGATATTACGCATACCGGCGTTGCGATAGAGTGCCGAATAAACGCCGAAGACCCAAGCCGCAATTTTGCGCCTAATCCGGGTAAAATCGAAAGATTTATCCTGCCCGGCGGAATGGGCGTCAGAGTCGATACGCATATTTTCCAGGGGGCAACGGTAACGCCTTATTACGATTCGATGATTGCAAAATTGATTGTGCATAGGCCGACAAGAGATGAGGCGATTACGACGATGAAAAGGGCGCTGAGGGAATTTAAGATTGAGCCGGTAAAAACAACGATACCGGCCTGCGAAAAAATCCTCTCACATAGTATGTATCTTCAAAACAAGGTCGATACGAGTTTTATTGAACAGCACATTACACTGTAGGAAGACTGTTGTTTACTTCTCGAGTGCAATCATATCTTCGCAAGTTTGCCTTTTGCGGATGATTTTGAAGTTTTTGCCGTCAACGAGAACTTCGGCAGGCAAGAGCCTTGCGTTATAATTACTTGCCATTGTAAAGCCATAGGCGCCTGCGGTGAAAATCGCTAATAAATCGCCGCGATTGACTGGAGGGATGGCCCTGTCTTTTGCGAAAAAGTCTGTTGGTTCACAGATTGGGCCGACAATATCGACAAACTCCAAATCTTTGATATCGAGATTTTCAGTTCTTTTCACATAAGAAAATTTTTCTTCGACTTTCGCCGGCCAGATGAAATGAAAGGCCTCGTAGAGCGGCGGCCTTATGAGGTCGTTCATTCCCGCATCGACAATAACGAATTTCTTTTTGCCGCCTTGTTTGAGATACAAAACTTTCGTCAGCAGTATCCCGGCATTTGCCATAATGCTCTTGCCGGGTTCGAGGACGAGTTTTAAGTTTTTGCCCGCCAGCAGCGGGACAATTCCTTTTGCGTAATCGGCGGCAGTCGGGACGCTATCGGTCTGGTAATCTGCGCCGTATCCGCCGCCCAAATCGAGCATTTCAATTTTAAAACCTTTGCCGCGAAGGGTGTCGATAAGCGGCAGAACTTTTTCGGTCGCAAGACGGTATGGGTCGATTGTCTTGCCGCCAGAGCCGAGATGGACGTGAATCGCGCATAGGTTTACATAATCGTTTCTACCGTATTGCTCGAAAAATTTTTGTGCACGTTCAATATCGACACCGAACTTTGTTTCCTTTTTGCCGGTGGTGATAAATTTATGGGTTTTGGGGTCAACGTCGGGATTGACTCTCAGTGCGGCTTTTGTTTTTATGCCGGCCTGTTTGGCCAGTTTAACAAGATTTTCAAATTCAGCCTCTGATTCGATATTGAAATAACCGATGCCTGCCTTAAGAGCGGCAGTAATTTCCTCATCGGTTTTGCCGACGCCCGCGAAGACTACTTTTTTCATGTCGGCGCCGGCCTGCCGGGCGCGGAAAAGCTCACCGCCGCTTACGATATCGAAACCGCTGCCGAGTCCGGCGAAAATTTTAAGGATATTTATATTGCCGCAGGCCTTGATTGAATAGCAGATTGTCGTATCAAGTTCGGCAAAAGCCTTTTTGATTTTTTGGAAATGGTCGAGTATTGTCGCCTTGCTGTAAATATAGACAGGTGTGCCGACCGAGTCGGCAATTTTTGCAATGTCAACGTCTTCTGCGAATAAACAACCATTTTTATATGTAAAAAAATCCATAGTTCTTTCTA
>JBAVNP010000240.1:0-3204 GCA_049691175.1 Sedimentisphaerales bacterium | reverse complement strand
TCGATATTCAGCAGATTCGCACTATGATTGAAGAAAAGAAACTCTCCGACCATGAAGCAGGCTTTTACGAAAAAAACCAATAACTACACAAATTCTCCTGTTTTTAAAAGTATAGGCCTGAACTTTGCTGACTTTACTCTGGCCTGGTAAATCAGGAATTTAGATTAACGATTAACGGCCTGCAGAAAAACTTCTGCAGGCCGTTTTTATAGTATTATATCTGATTTACTGCAAATCAGCCGCTGAGGCATCTTCCCCAACATCAAAAACCTAATATCCTGCGACAAAAAGATTCCGGAAGCAACTTTCGAGCAGCACTAATCAGAACAAAACATATTGATATTGTTACCACGATAACAATAAATTGGTATAACAATTGAAATGAATAGATATCGCTGCTTTTTGGGACAAAACTGATAACCTTATTAAGAATAGGTATGTGTATAAGATATATCCCAAAAGAGTAATAGCCAAGGGCTGCCAAAAATTTAGGCCGATGACTGAGATATCTTTTTATGTGAAGAAAAGCGATTATTATACATATACAATACAAAAACGAAGAAAATTTCACAGGAGCAATTGCAAAATACCAATTATCACATCTTGATAATAAAATATTTGCCTCCACTCCTGAAATTAGCAGAGATACTAATACGGCGGGTAAAATAAAAATCTGCACTTTTTTTGTAGTAAATATATTGTTGTCGGAACTGCCTGTCAGCAAACCGATTTCATAAAAAATAATCCATAAATAAAATGCAGAAGACATCGGAATCCAGTAATGAAAATATACCCTCCCCAAATAGACCAACAGTAAACTTGTCCCATTTAATATAAGAACCAGTATTAGGCCGTATCGTTTGCGATTGATGTACTGAAAAATAGAAGTCATTATATAAAGTTGAGCAAGCACTATGATAAAATAATAAATGCTGATTACTCTTCCTGTCAGAAGTTTGAATATCATTTGTTGTATATCAATATTATGTGTCCTGATAACCCCATACCCGAGCAAAATAGATGACCAGAAAAAATACGGAATAAGAATCCGTGACAATCTCTTTGTCAAAAAAATCCTGTAATCATTTAATGACTCTATCGGATTTGCAGATGCCCAATATCCAGAAATAAAAATGAATGCTGGAACAGCGAAATTTAATAATTGGCGGTAGGTAACAATAAAAAATAAATTCCATCCACCCGTTGTGGGGCATTCCCACGGAAAAACTTTATCAATCGCGTGTATTGCAACAACAGCAATTATTGCAATTCCGCGAAATATATCAAACGACATGTCCCTGTCTTTTCGCATAATTGTATACCATCAATAAAAAACAGCCGTTTCTACTGGCCCAACACATAGACCGCCGAGTATATAGTATTGCTCGGAGCTTCAACAATATCAAATTATACACTGTGTGCAACCAAGAGTTCCCGACATTCAGCATACTATTTTTCGAAAGTCCTATAATTTTTCCCTTGCAATTTTTTCGTAATGAGATATAATATAGGCTCAATAAAAGGGAGGCTGAGGAGAATTCTCTGCAGGTTTTTTCGTTAATCAAAGCAGGTAAAACCATAACCATTGCAGGCAATGGTGTGGTTGGTTTTCGTTAATGAGACAAATGACCAAACGGATTGTAAAAGACCTGATTTGTCCATATTCTCACACAAGGATGTATAGGGAGGATTTGCGTGTTAGGTACAACTATGAAAAAACCTTAGTGAAGGAATCACTTATATGCCTATCGAAGATTTGAAACAAAAACGAATATCGACACTGGTCGCGATAGGCATGGTGTTATTGGGTTGTTTTTCAGCCCGAACAGTAGCTAACGAGTCCGTAAAAATAATGCCTCTGGGTGATTCTATAACCTATGGTATAGGTTCGCCAAACTATAATGGCTACCGTAAGCCTCTATATCAGGCTCTGACAAATGCAGGTTACACCTTCGATTTTGTAGGCAGCCTGACAGGTGGCAATTTCCCGGACCCCCATCACGAGGGACATGACGGCTGGCATGCTGCCGGAGGTTATGGTGGTGGAATACTCCCTAATGTTTACGACTGGCTTACAGCCCATCCCGCAAATATCGTCCTGCTGCACATCGGAACAAATGATATCTCTGCAGGTGGACAGAGTGCCAATGAAGTAAACAGTATCCTTGATGAGATTGACAGGTTTAGTACCAATACCAAAGTTATTCTTGCTCTTATAATAAATCGGCAAACCTATAACCCGCAGACGACACAGTTCAACCAGGACGTTAACAATATGGCCCAAAGTCGCATCGCCGCAGGCGATGATATTATCATCGTGAATATGGAGCCTGCACTAAACTATGCAACAGATATGGCTGATAGCGTGCATCCCAATGACAACGGCTATTTTAAAATGGCCAACGTCTGGTTTAACGCTCTGGACAGTATTTTAAATTCTCCTTTGATTACTTCCACGCCAGTAACCAGCGTCATTATCTCTCACCCATATAGCTATGATGTTAACGCCAGTGGTTACCCGAAACCAACTTATGCCCTAACTACATATCCTGATGGTATGACGATTGACCACAATACAGGACTGATTGAATGGCTTCCCGACACTGCCGGCGATTTTAACGTTACCGTTAAGGCCAGCAATGGCCAACCGCCGGATGCAAATCAAAGCTTTGTCATCACAGTGAACGATGGCATCGAGTTTGATGCCGCCAGCTCCAATTCCAGCAGCTCCGATGGTAATATACTAAGCTGGCAGCATACTATTGCCGGCGGCGAGAATCGCGAGAATCGCATTCTCGTGGTAGGCCTTGCAGGAGAAGACAATGACGCGAATGACATGGTAATAAGCAGTGTCAAATATAATGATGTTAATATGGCTCTGGTAGAAGGCTCCAGTGAAACTGTTAGTTCCGGCAGCCCAATATCTAACACAAAGACAGAACTGTACTACCTGCTGGATGATAATTTGCCGTCCTCACCCGGAAATTACACTGTTGCGGTAACCTACGACGGCAGCGTTGAGAAGAGATGCGGCGGCGCCATTTCGCTGGTTAACGTAGAACAGCGTGATAGAGAGGTCGTCGCTACCAATTCAAATGTTGACCAGAACACCATCTCCACCAGTATCACCAGCCAGACCGATGATGCATGGGTGATTGATATAGTAGGCTGCGGCAATAGCGGCTCGTTCCTTACTCTCGCCGA
>JBAVNP010000239.1:0-4524 GCA_049691175.1 Sedimentisphaerales bacterium | reverse complement strand
TTGCCCCCCCCCAATGATGTCAAGAAAAATTTCTCGAACTTTTTGTTTCGCGCGAATTTGCAATTGTCACTGGCTGCATTTCCGCTTTAAAAATCCGGCAAAAAATGTTGCTTTTTCTCAACATTTCGTCTTGGGTTTAACATAATAGCAGTGCTTAAAACCGGTTAGAGAAAATTGTCGGAGTGCCAATTTGATTTTTTGAAAATTTGTCGAATTTTCCGCTTTGAAGCCGCTCTTACGGCTTATACGGGCTTTTGTCGTGATGATGGTGATGATGTATCGTTGCCAGCGGTATCGCGCCCAGCCACCACAATGGAAATGCTTTTCTTCCGCAGATATCCATCGGATAAATCTCTTCGACATCATATCTCAGCGCCTGGCAGACGCTTCTCTCGCACGGTGCAGGGATAAGATCGCATTCATCCTGAAACTGATAAACTCTCGCAGCGGCAAGATAAATGCTCGCAACCGGATTAACTATATTTTGCTCGCAGGAAACAGCCGCACAGGCTGACGCAAGCTGGGCGGCGTTTACAATTTCCGACTGTGCCCACATCGGCAGGCCGCAAGGCTTTTTAACCTCGATGGGCTGCGGTATCAGTTGAATCTCTCTGACGAAACCTTCAAGCTCAAAACCGAGTCCGTTCATATCGGCTGACGCGGCGTTTGCGTCCGTCTTGTATGTCCCGAACTCATAGCGGTACTGCTGGGTCATACCATCCATTTTCGTAGCGGCCAGAAAAACCATTGCGCTGACATAAATATCTTCCTCGCCTGTGATTTCCGAATACGGGTCAAAAAGATAAACGCAGGCAATCTTGCATTTGACATAGCCGTACCCTTCGGTCTGCGCCGCGGCTTTCACGAGGAACGGGTCTGATATCGCACGCACAGCGACAAAGTCGCCGAGCTTATCTGTCGGAACCTTGATTGACGTTACGGTAAACTTCAGTTCGTTCGGCAGTGAGTAATGATTGAACGTTCCAAGATTGAATCTGACCGTCCACGTTTTGCCAACCTCATTTGGAGCTGTGCCGTCGATGGTCTTTACGCATTCGTTGTTCATTTTCTGCAGATGCAGTAAATCCGCGTCAACGCCCGCCATAAATTTTTTGGCGTTCAGGTCATAATTTATCTCGCCAGCGTTACGATATTTTTCCTGCGAATTTGCATCCTTGAACTGCAGGTCGCTTGTTATAAGGTGATAATGCGTTTGCTCGCTGGTTTGGGGTATGGTGGTAACCATAAACCAAGGCTCGGCCTGGTGGCGGTATTGTCTGCTTTCGTTATCCTGTTGCGCTATATATTCGACCGTGGAAACAAGTTTGAAATAATCTGTCCTCTGCTGCTGTAGAAGTTTTTGCTGTTGCTGCGCGTACGCTATCTGTCCACTGGGCCAGCTTACAACGATTGCCAGCAGGATTCGCAGCCAAAAATCGAACCGCAGAAAGACGATATCCCTTGTAGCTGCCGCTTTTTTCATACTGCAACTTTCTATAAAACCTCCCCCTGGGGGAACTTACCCCAGAAGCTGCCCTTTCATAGACTGGTATTTAAAATCTCCTGATACTGTTAATTTTAGTAAAATAGGCAAAATTGTCAATATAATTTACCTTTCAAAATGATACGAAAGGAAAGTTTTGGATAAAAATAAATGCCGATAATTTTAGTCCTTTTTTATTTGGCTAATAACGTTTTCAGATGATATATTTCCGGACCGTCTTGACTATAACAGACATTGCAGGGCTGTTATGTATAGATATTTAAAGGTTATTCAAAGAATATTTTTGACTTATTGCGTCTGGCAGGTCAGAATAGTGTACAGATTTAGTTAAAACTGATATAAATCCATTTTAGCAACTGTTTAGGGAGTACAGATATGGATGACGAAATGAAAAAGAAGATTTCGATTGGTGTTGCGGTCGGTTGTATAGCGATTGCCGCAGTAATTACAATATCAACTTATCGTTCTTCCAGCACCGGCGGTCCGAATCCGAACGCTAATGTTACGCTCTTATGCACCAATCCTCAATGCGGCAATATATTCGAGTTGAAACAGTCGGATGTTGCACCGAAAGAAAACGCGGATGAAGAAAACACTGGAGGAATACGAACCTTTAAATGTCCCAAATGCAATCAGATGACTGGACGGGTTGCTATAAAATGTCCGAAGTGCGGCAATGTTTTTCTGCCGAATCTCAAGGACATAACAATCTATGACAAGTGTCCGAAATGCGGCTATAGCACCTATGAGCAGCCAAACAAATAGTAAGGAATAATGTTTCTGCTCAGTCGATTTGACTTTCAGGCCCCTGAAGATTTTTCAGGGGCTTTTTTGTTGCGCCGGCGCAGGTGCGAAATTGTATTCTGCCGTACCGCGTTCGGGAGAAAAAACCGGAGATTCAGCCGCTTCAAAATCATCTGTCCCGGCTTTTAACGGCAGGAGTGTAATTACATAATCGTTCTCGCTCATCATACCAAATTTGCCTACACGCATATAGCCCGGCTTATAAAGCTCGAACAAAACTTCATCCGCCGGTGCATCCGTCCATCGGAAGAAACCATTTGCATCGGTTGTCGCCTCAAAGTTCAGCGAGCTGAATCCCTGCCATGAAGAGACTTTAACATAGACGCCTTCTACCGGCACACTGTTAATATCGACGACTCGCGCGCGGATTATTTTTGCAGGTTCGAGATTAAAAACGATCGGCGGCATATTTGGACCAACATCAACCCGCTGTATCTGCGGAGCGGCGCCGGCGCATTGCGCCGTGAAAATTTCCGTTCCGGCAGAAATGCTGTCGAATCTGAACACGCCGTTGGCATCACAATTTACAGATTTCTGTTTTTCATAATACACGCCCCTGCCGATAGTTGCCTGCAAAGGTTTCTTGTCCTGGTCGAATACTCTGCCGGTAACAGTGATGCCCTTTTCGAGAATTGAAAGAAACGATAAGTGTTCGAGCTGTTCGATAATCGCAGACTGATATTTTTCCGGCACAATATAATCAGGGTGCATTGCGCAAACCTGGATTTGACAGGCATCCTGAGGAACGCTGCCGCATCGCCAGATGCCATTGACATCGGTCTTAAAAATTTCGTCTATATCAACCACAGGCAATTCAGAATTCGGGTCAGTGTCAACTCGCACTTTTACGCCGGCATCTTCTATCGGATTTAGCTTTTCATCCATAACAAGCCCGCCGATTTCCCTGACCGGCGACATCGTGAACAAAACTTCCTCCGGCACAATCGGCGATGAGCGCCGCTGCATTTTCATCGCTGCGTATCCTTTTATGGCCGCACACACTTGTATTTGATTTAACGGCTCAGCCGGCAGCATCAGCAAATATCGCCCGTTGCTGTCTGTGGGAACTTTAAGTATGTCTTTCTCGTCATTAAATCTAATCTGCAGCGAAACATCGGCAAGCGGTCGTTTTGTTTTCTTGTCTATCGTTCTTATTAACAGCGATTCTTGCTGTTCGCTCTTCTGTGCGGTCGGTTTTTCTGCCGGAGAAACAAGCTTCATTATATCGGTAACATTGGAATCGGTAATTTCCCCAAGGAATTTCGCGGCAAGCAGTTTCGCGGTTAAATCATCGCTCTTGAGGATTTCCAGAAGTCCGGCAATATCTTTTTCAGCGGCAAGTTGTTTGATTTTTTCAAGCCGTGATTTTTCTATCTGCTGTTGCGGCAGATTCGCCTCCGCTGTCGTCCGTTTCGGCTGTTTTACAATGCCCCGCGGTATGGTCGGCAGCCTGCCCGAATTGCCGAACCACACAAGCAGACCGACAGTTATTAAAATAATCGCAGCAGCAAAAGAATATAAAAGTGTCTGATGTTTTTCCCCGCCGGCGGAATTGAACGAGACAAGTATTTTGGCGCGAAGCCGTTCCTTGTGGCCGGCGTCCGGCGTATTGTCAATACCGAGTTTTTTTACGGCATTTTCAAACTGTTTTTCGGTGCCGAATATTTTTATATTTTTAATAGCTCCCGCGATTCTGAGCCGCACGGCATTCGGCTTTGAATTTGTAATTTCGGCGATTCTGTCAACGGTCAGATTCTCAAAAAATCGAAAGGTGATGGCGGCTTGCTCTTCCAGCCTGAGTCTTAAAATGAGATTGTGCAGAACCGGCCATGTAATCGTGTCCGGCCGCAAATCCTGCCTCTGCGGCGCCGCGGATTTTTCTGCGGCCTTTTTCTTTTTCAGATATGCATTTATTTTTGCGGTAGCGATTGCATAGAGCCAGTTGACGAATTCAATCCTTGTTTCGCCCCGGAATCCCGACACTGTTTTAGCGGCCGAATTGAAAGTGGTGCTTGTAAGGTCTTCCGCGATTTGCCGCCCGAGGACTCTGCCGATGCAGTAGCTGAATATCTTTTCGTAATATATGTCGTAAAGCAGTGCAAAAGCGCTCGGCTCGCTGCCGCAGCGGCTGACAAGTTTATCCGCCCCCTCGGCGGATATATCACTATTATTTTCTCCTGACCCGCTTTTAGCCATATTTTCGACCGGTCCGTGGT
>JBAVNP010000238.1:0-9262 GCA_049691175.1 Sedimentisphaerales bacterium | reverse complement strand
GGCAAGAGATGGTTTGCCGCCTGCCTGTTTTGCAGACGGCTGGCAGCCTGCCGCTGCGAATATCACAAAAACAGAAAATAATAAAATCAGTGAAGCGGTTTTTCTCATTTTCATTCCCTTTAAGATTTTTTTGTTCCTAAAATAATTCGTTGGTTCCCTGCTGATTTCTCTCTTTTAATTCAATCCCCAAATGCTTGCAGGCCTGGTCGGTTATTTCTCTGCCCCTTTTTGTCCTGCGGACGAATCCTATCTGCAGTAAATATGGTTCGACGACATCTTCGAGTGTGTCTTTTTCCTCGCCTAACGTTGCCGCCAGTGCCTCGATGCCCGCCGGCCCGCCGTTATAAACATTCGCAATCGCTCGTAGAAAAGACCTGTCAAGCTCGTCAAGGCCAAGCTCGTCGATTTGCTCCATCTTCAAAGCGCTGCCGACAATGTCTTCGGTGAGTTTGCCTTTTCCTTTGACTTGTGCGTAATCGCGGACCCTTTTTAAAAGTCTGTTTGCAATTCTCGGTGTCCCGCGGCTGCGCGAGGCGATAAGTTCAAGCGTGCCGTCCTGACAGGACAGATTAAGCAGTTTTGCCGAGCGGATTAGAATCTTCGCCAGCTCATCGCTGCTGTAAAATTCAAGATGATAAAGCATACCGAACCTGCCTCTTAGCGGTGCGCTTAGAAGACCTGCCCGTGTTGTCGCGCCGATGAGGGTAAATCGCTTTAATGGAAAGTTTATAGTTTTTGCGTGAAGTCCGCTGTCAACAGTGAAATCAACCCTGAACTCTTCCATCGCGGGATATATGAATTCTTCTACAGGTGTGCTGAGCCGGTGTATTTCGTCGATGAAAAGAATATCGCCGGTATTGACATTGCTGAGCAGCCCCATTACATCTCCCTGTTTGACAAGGGCAGGGCCGGATGTAGTTTTTATTTTTGCGTTCATTTCGTTGGCGATTACGTGTGCAAGAGTTGTTTTTCCCAGCCCCGGTGGACCGTAAAACAGGATATGGTCGAGCGGTTCGCCTCGTTTTTTTGCAGCGGCCATTGCAATAGACAATTTTTCTTTGACGTTCTCCTGCCCGACACATTCTGCAAATTTCGTCGGCCGCAGAGAAGCGTTAAAGGTCTCTTCCTGCTCGTTCATTGAATCACTGTTTAATACTCTATCAATTGCCATATTTTATACTTCGATTCCTTGTTTTATTCTATACACCAGCGGCACAAGTTCTTCCGCTGTTTTAATTTGCTGATGTTTCCTGCAGGCCAGCTGAATAAGCTCCGTTGCCTCAATCCGTTTTTCGCCCCAGGCAATCAAAATCTCAAGTGCCTCGAGCTGATAGTCGGCAAATCTTGTTTCTTCCATACCTTTCATAGGTTCACCTATGGCAAAATCAGCTAATTTCCCTTTTAGTTCTGCGATTATATGCTGCGCAAGTCTATTACCGATTCCCGGCAGGGCGATAAGTGTTTTTTCATCGCCGTTTTCTACTGCAGAGGCTATTGTCGCAATCGGTACTACAAGAGATTTCAGCGCCTTTTTAATGCCGATTCCGCTGACGGATGTATATCGTCTGAAAAACTCTTTTTCGCCGTCTGTCAGGAAGCCAATTATTTGCGGCACAAGATTTCCGCCCGCTATATTGCCTTCGTAGTATTCCATTGTGCAAAGCGTAATATCCTGCCCTATTTTTTCTGACAGGAAATTTGCCATATAGCCCGGCAGCAGTATCTCATAGCAAATCTGACCGATTTGCACCAGTGCCGTATCGCTTTCGAGACTAACAAGTTTTCCTTCTATCCGTGCTATCATAATCAGCTATTACTGTAATGCCTGTTTTATATCTTCTATAATATCTTCCGCGTTTTCTACTCCGACCGCAAGCCTAATAAGTCCGTCTTTAATGCCTAATGCCAGGCGTTCTTCTCTGGTTATGCCGTAGTAGCTTATCGTAGCGGGATGTGTTATGAGCGATTCCACGCCGCCAAGGCTTGGCCCGATATTTATGATTTTCAGCCGGCTTAAAAACTCCAGGGCATACGTAACATTATCTTCTACTTCGAATGTAACCACGCCGCCGAAGCCTTTCATTTGTTTTTTCGCGATTTCGTAATGCTGATGGCTTTTAAGACCCGGATAATATACGCGTTTGACCTTTGGATGGCTCTCAAGATATTCGGCGACCTTTTGGCCGTTCTCATTATGACGCTGCATACGGAGTTCGAATGTTTTCAGGCCGCGGATTAGAAAGTACGAAGAATGCGGGTCGATACAGCCGCCGGTTATTTTGAGATATTCACGAATAACGCTTGTCAGCTCTTTTCTGCCGAGTACAACGCCGCTGAGCAGGTCGTTATGCCCGCCGAGATATTTAGTAGCGCTGTGTATGACCAAATCGATTCCGTATTCCAGCGGTCTTTGATTGTAAGGCGTTGCAAAAGTGCTGTCCGATATAACAAGTATGCCTTTTCCCTTGAAAATGCCCATCAGCCGTTCCATATCCATTATATTTAAATAAGGATTGGTCGGCGATTCGGAGAAAAAAATCTTCGTATTCGGTTTTATCGTTTTTTCTATCGCTTCATAATCGCCCATTTTCACGACACTGCACTCGATGTCGAACCTTTCCAGACAAGTCAGGCAGAAATCGAGCGTTCGTTTGTAAGCATCGTCTGTTATTATGATATGGTCGCCCGCTTTGAGCAGTGCGAAAAGGGTGGTTGTTATAGCGCTCATTCCCGTCGAAAACAGCACGGCATCCTCGGCATTTTCAAGTGCGGCAAGTTTTCGCTCGGCCGCAACCTGTGTCGGATGGCCGTATCGGCCGTATTCAAACCTGCCGGTTACGCCCTGGGCAAGTTGTTTTATCTCGTCGATATTTTTGAAAATAAACGTGGATGTCTGGACAATAGGTGTGGTTATTGAGCCGTATTCATTGTAGCGTATTTCGCCGGCGTGCACAGCCGTAGTGGAAAAACCTGCCTTTTTAACTTGTTTTTTCATAGCAGCCCTTTCATCAGGCGATTGAATTGGCACAGCACATCGCTGCCGCAATCGCATCGGCCACATCCGCCGGCTCAGGCATCTTTGCAAGGCCGAGCAGACTTTTTATGCTCCTTTGCACCTGCAGTTTTGAGGCTCTACCGTTGCCGGTAAGCGACTTTTTTATCCTTGTCGCCGCGAAACTTTTTACATCTGTGCCGTCTTTACAGGCCTGTGCAAGTATAACGCCTCTTGCGTGTCCCATCAATATCGCTGTTTTCGGATGGGCGTAATGAGAATACAAATCCTCAACTGCAACGCAGGCCGGCCTGAATTTTTCAAGTAATGAATTTATGTCCTGTGCTATTTGCACTAATCTTTTTTCAATCGAAAGTTTCGTATTCGTCCTGCAAACGCCTGCTTCAAGAAGTTTTAATTGGTTTCTGTCGGCTTCAATCACGGCATATCCGCAAACCTGCAAGCCCGGGTCTATGCCGAGTATTTTCATTAATTTCCCTCCCGCCGTTTAACTCTGTAGCCTCCGCCGACAGTGTCTTCGACTGTCCAGCCCTCGGCCAGAATTTCAGACCGCACGGCATCAGCCGTTTTCCAATCCTTGTTTAACTTGGCGGCTTTTCTTTTTTCAGCAAGCTCTTTTATCTTGTTTGGCACTTCTTCGCTAGTGGTTTCCAGAACACTGAGTACCGAATCTATTTTGTTAATGGTATCGAGCAGGGCGCCGGCCTCGGTTGAATTTATATCGTTGATTTTGTTAACTTCCCGAAGAAAATCAAAACATACTGCCAGTGCTTTTGAAATGTTCAAATCGTCACAAAGAGCCTCATCAAATTCTGCAAGGCAATTAGAGGATAATTTCTGCACAGATTCCCTTACTTGGCCTTCTTTTTTATTTTTACGAAATTCCTCAAGATGCAAAACGCATTGCTGTATTTTATCTATCGCCTGCTCTGCCGCTTTTAGGCCATCGAAAGTAAAATTATAGTTTTGTTTATAATGCGATGAGATTAGAGCGTAGCGTATGGCGTTTTTCTTAAAACCCTTCTCGACAAGCTCCTGGATAGTGTACAGATTGCCTTTTGACTTGGACATTTTTTCGCCGTTGAATACCAGAAAGCTGGTATGCAGCCAGTAATGGACAAACTTTTTGCCGCTGGCCGCGTCTGATTGAGCGATTTCGCATTCGTGGTGCGGGAATATATTGTCTTCGCCGCCGGTATGAATATCGAATTCCGCTCCCAGATATTTTGAGCTCATTGCCGAGCATTCTATATGCCAGCCCGGAAATCCCTTTCCCCACGGGCTGTCCCACTGCTGAAGATGTTTTGGGTCGTGCTTCCAAAGTGCGAAATCCTGCGGGTTTTTCTTTTCCGGATTGACCTCAATTCTTGCACCGGCATTTAAATCTTCTAAAGTATTGCCGGAAAGCTGTCCATAATTAGCGAACTTCGTAACATCATAATAAACATTGTGCCCGACAACATAAGCATAACCTTTGTCGATAAGAATCTTAATCATATCAATCATTTCTTTGATATGCTCTGTTGCTTTGGGATATTTATCAGGCGGTTTTATATTAAGAAGCCTGCTTGCCTCCATAAATGACTCGGTATAAACTTTTGCGATTTCCAGAGGATCTTTTTTTTGTTTTCTTGCAGTTTCCTCAAGCTTATCTGCTCCTTCATCGGCGTCATCTACCAGATGGCCGACGTCTGTTATATTCATAATGTGAGTAACACGAAAGCCTTTGAATTCGAGAAACCGCTTCAATAAATCTGCTACAAGGAAGCTTCTGAAATTTCCTATATGCGGATGTGAATATACAGTCGGCCCGCAGCTATACATCCCCACTTTACCTTGCTGCATTGGAACGAATTCTTCAACCTTTCGCGTTAGGGTGTTGTATAATTTCAGCGGCATTATAAAGTCCTTTTTATCCTTCTCCGTAACAAT
The DNA here is from genome assembly GCA_049691175.1 of Sedimentisphaerales bacterium. GTDB lineage: Bacteria > Planctomycetota > Phycisphaerae > Sedimentisphaerales > UBA12454 > JAPLMW01. The sequence continues at coordinate 4,317 of JBAVNP010000238.1, read as the reverse complement.
ACCGTTGCTATCGCCGATATTGCCAATCCTGCTCCTATGTCACCCAGGCCTTCGTTTGTCTTGGCTTTTACATTTACGTTAAGAAAGTCAATTCCTAAGAGCGAAGCGATGCATCTTTTCATCTGGGTTTTATATGGCCCAAGTTTCGGTTCTTCTGCCGTAATTGTAATATCAGCGTTAACTACCTCCCAGCCTTTATCGGCGATATAACTTTTTACTTTCAGGACAAGTTCTTTGCTGTCTATATCTTTAAACTGCGGGTCTGTATCGGGAAAAATCGTTCCGATATCGCCTAATCCTGCTGCGCCTAAAATCGCATCTATCAGGGCGTGCAGTGCGGCGTCTCCGTCGCTGTGAGCCTGCAATCCTTTTTCAAACGGCACTAAGATTCCGCCGAGTTTCAGCTCTCTGCCTTCGACAAGCCGATGAATATCAGTGCCGATGCCTGTTCTGTATTCGTAGTTTAAATCGCTGTTCAAAGCGTTCCCTTTGTGCTTGGAATATCCTTGCCTGTAATTTTAACAGCCTGTCCTAATGCCTGCCCCAGCGCCTTGAATATTGCCTCTGCGATATGATGGCTGTTTGTGCCGTGCGGCACGGTTATATGCAGGTTGAACTTGCCGTGATTTGAAAAACTTCTCAGCAGTTCTTCGAAGCATTCGACATCGAAATCGCCGACCTTTTCCGTTCTGTACTGAACGTTATAAACGCAGAATGGTCTGCCCGAAAGGTCAACAGCGACATCCGCAAGGGCGTCTTCCATCGGCACAGAGCTGTTGCCGTAGCGTCCGATGCCTTTTTTATCACCGAGCGCCTCAATAAGTGCCTCTCCTAAGCATATTGCGACATCTTCGACCGTATGATGTTGGTCAACCTCAAGGTCGCCTTTTGCCTTGAGGGTCAAATCTATCTTGCTGTGCTTGCTCAGATGGCTGAGCATATGGTCCAGAAATCCTATGCTGGAGTCGATTTCATATCGACCTTCGCCGTCGAGGTTGATTTGAACGCTGATATCCGTTTCTTTTGTTTTTCTCGTTATTTTTGACTTCCTGTCAGCCATTTTTTTTATCCTTCAGATAAAATTTCTTTTAACGCCCTGATGAGTTTTTCATTTTGCTCACCTGTTCCGACCGTTATTCTCAGCTTATCTTTTATATCTGGATACGCCCAGTATCGGACAAAGATATTTCTGTCCTTGAGTTTTTCATAGATATCGATAGCCCTGATTTTCGCCGGCTTTGCGAACACAAAATTTGCCTGGCTGGCAAGTACCTTAAAGCCCAATCCAGTTAATTTTTCAGTCAGGAATTTTCTTTCAATTTTGATTTTCTGAACGTTATTTCTGAAATACTGCTGATCTTTTATTGCAGCAGTTGCCGCCGCTATTGAAATTGCATCTGCATTATAAGAATCTTTTACCTTTTCAAGACCTTTAATTATTTTTTCGTTTGCGATACCGAACCCGAACCTAAGTCCCGCCAGCGAATATCCCTTGCTCATCGTGCGAAGGATAATTACATTGTCGAATTTTTTCACAAGCTCAAGGCAGTTGTCTTCGGCAAAATCGACATAAGCCTCGTCAATCAGCAGAATACTTTTTCCTTTAAGTTCTTCCGCAAGCTGGCTCAATTCTTCTTTTGGAATGAATGTTCCGCTCGGTGCGTTTGGATTGCAGACGATTGTCAACGCTGCACCGCTCGATGCGAGTTTCGCCGGCAGATTAAATTCTTCATCGAACGGAATCTCGACGGCGGGGCAGTTCGCTATTTGTGCCAGCACAGGATACAGCGAATACGTCGGTGTCGGATACGCGACAGACCGTTCCTCATCGCAGAATGCCCGAATCGCCATACTCAGCAGTTCATCGCCGCCGTTTGCGCAGATGATATTTTCGCATTCCACACCCAAAATTTCAGCCGCCGCCTCTCGAAATGTATCCGCCATTGGCTGCGGGTATCTCCTTAACTGCTCAGAACTTATGTTCTTTATCGCCTCAATTGCTTTTGGACTTGGCGGGTATGGATTTTCATTTGTGTTGAGCTTGACTGCATCGGCATCTTTTGGCTGGAACCCCGGCTCATAACCTGCCATTTTTTCGATATTTTCGCGAAAATAACCCATAATATTGGAATTATACGCAGAAAAATATGGATTGCAAAGTATGAATTTCAGATGTGTTAGGAGATTGTTTAGCCATCGCCGGCACGTGTCGCGTCAAAACGAAGTGAAGACGGACGGCGACGTATTATTAAACCGGATTTTTCCCGCAGTAGTCTATCAGCCGCGCTATTTCGCTTCTTAAGTCTTTGCGGTGGACAATCATATCGACAAACCCGTGTTCGAGCAGGAATTCCGCTCTTTGGAAGCCTTCCGGCAGTTCGACCTTGATAGTTTCATAGATTGTTCGCGGCCCGGCGAATCCTATCAGTGCCCCCGGCTCAGCTATGATGATATCGCCTAACATCGCGAAGCTCGCCGTAACTCCGCCGGTCGTCGGGTCGGTCAGGACGGATATAAAGAATCCTCCGCTGTCGTCGAGTTTTGCCAGCGCCGCGCTGGTCTTGGCCATTTGCGCAAGCGATACGACTCCCTCGTGCATTCTCGCTCCGCCCGTCGAACTTACCACTACCAGCGGCAGTGATTCTTCTATTGCCTTTTCGATTGCCACGCTCAGTTTCTCGCCGACAACCGCCCCCATTGACCCGCCTAAATAATTGAAGTCCATCACAGCCAGCATCAGTCCTCTGCCCTTGATAAATGCCTTGCCGATAAGCATTGCCTCTTTGCCCGCCGCGTCTTTCTCTGCCGCTTTTGCTCGTTCTTTATAGGCTGTCCCGCGGTATTTGAAGTTCAGCGGGTCCGCTGTAACCATTTCACTTAAAATCTGCTCAAACGAGCCTTCATCGACAAGATATTTCAGCCTTTCTTCAGCTCCGATGCGAAAATGGTAATCGCATTCGGGACAAACATGCAGATTTTCTTCGATAGCTTTTTTGAAAAGTGTTTTCTCGCAGCCCGGGCACTTAAGCCACAGGCCCTCCGGCATTTCTTTCCGCGGCTTTAAGCTGTAGCCGTCCCATTGTGATTTTTTTTCTTTTGCCATTTCCGGATATTATACCAGGAATGTTTGACAATATCGAGTCTTATTTCCCCCGCACTGTTTGTTATCCTGTAATTGAGTAATTTCTTAAGTGCCTTCCAGCCAATGGTCGCTCATTATCAATATATCTTTCCAATTGACCCATCCGTCGCCGGTAAGGTCCATTCCTCCGCAGTAAAGATTTGTGTTAGCCTGTCGCCACTTCAGACCCAGCCGGGCAAAATCGACCAAATCAACGTCCTTGTCGTTATCAGAATCGCCCGGCACAAATTGCCGGGCAAGTTTTGGATAATTAACATCTTCGCATATTGCCCAGATGTCATCCGTGCCGTTGGCAGTTTCCCATACAAAGTCCCAGCCGACAAAACTGCTCTGCTGTTTCATATTCGCATCTGTTAGCGGCGTTCCGCAGCCGTTATTCGGCTCGCTTGTGAGAAAATAGCTGCTGCTGATACTGCCGGAATAGTTTGCTCCCGCAAGCCCGCCGAGGTTTTCTGAAGCATCACCGCCGTTGACGCTGCCTGTCGCATAGCAGTTGCTGATAATGCCGGAGTCATTTTCTCCCACCAGTCCGCCAAGGCCGCTTGAGGCATATCCGCCATTGACATTGCCTGTTGCATAGCAATTACTGATGTTGCCGGTATTATATCCTGTCAGCCCGCCGATATCACCTGACCAGCCTCCACCGGCAACGGTCCCCATAGAATAGCAATTGCTGATATTGCCGGAGTTTTCTCCTGTCAGCCCGCCGATATATGCCGAATTGTCGCCGCTTGTTACTGCAGATGTGGAATAACAATTGTTGATGTCGCCGCTGTTGAATCCTGTCAACCCGCCGGTGTATTGTGTGCTGTTCGGACTTGCAGCTTTACCCGTCGAATCGCAGTTGGTGATATTACCTTTGTTATTTCCGGTTAGCCCGCCGACATAATTGCGCCCGGTTATGTTTACATCTCTGAGAGAGACGTTTTCGATTCTTCCCGCGGCGCCTACAGCTCCGAAAATACCAATATAATCGCTGTTTTCTGCTGTGTATGTAAAGTTCCAAATCGTATGTTTGCTGCCGTCAAAGACGCCGTTGAATGGATATATTTCTCTGATGCCGATACGATGGAACTCTGTGCCGCTGTAAGCACCGAGATTTACATCGGCCGTCATTTTGAATTGCTTGTCCCAGTCGTCTTGGTTTTGTCCGATTTGGTTCATATCCTCTGCGG
>JBAVNP010000237.1:0-11973 GCA_049691175.1 Sedimentisphaerales bacterium | reverse complement strand
GAACAGTGCCATTAATATCTCCCTTTTGGTATTTATCTATTTCCATTTTTCTACTTGCCTCTTAATTCTACCCTCACCAAATCCTTTTTCAACGGCAAAATTCTTTCGACAATTCGACTATGAAACGAGTAAAATAAGGCAACTATGGGACAGATAAAGGTACTTGACCAGAATATGGTAAATATGATTGCTGCCGGCGAGGTAATCGAAAGACCCGCCAGCGTAGTCAAAGAGCTTGTCGAAAACAGCATCGATGCCAGCGCAACCGAAATAAATATTTATATAGAGGATGGGGGAACAAAACTTATCCGCGTAGTCGATAACGGCTGCGGAATGGACAATGCCGACCTTGCACTTGCGTTTGAGCCGCACGCGACAAGTAAACTTAAAACCATCGCCGATTTACTGAACATCTCCACTATGGGCTTTCGCGGCGAAGCTTTGGCAAGTATCGCCGCTGTTTCTAAAGTTTCTGTTGTAAGCAGACCCGCAGATTCGATGGTGGCAAATAAAGTGGAAGTTGACTGCGGCGATAAGAATGAAGTCCAGCCGTGCAGTGGCGGGACAGGCACAACAATCGAGGTTCGAAATATCTTTTATAAACTGCCCGCGAGGAGAAAATTCCTGCGAACCGCAAATACGGAAATGACCCACATCATCGAGCAGTTTACAAGAATCGCTCTTGCTCATACCGATATTTCAATGGCCTTGTTTCATAATGACAGGGAGCTTTACCGCTTGTCCATCGGTTTGGGAATAAGGCAGCGAATCGCAAAGTTGTTTTCTGCCGAGCTTGCCGAGGCTCTGCTTGAGCTGCAAAGCACTGAACGAAATCTTAAGCTGGCCGCACTGCTTTGTAAGCCTGAAAACGGCAGGGCAAATACTAAATTTCAGTATTTTTTCCTGAATGGCAGATATATCCGCGATAAATTTCTCTCTGCCGCTGTTAGGGAGGCGTATCGAGGACTCATTGAGCCGGATAAACACCCGGTAGTTTTTCTTTTCCTGCAAATGCCGCCTCAAAACTTTGATGTAAACGTTCATCCGACAAAAACAGAGGTCAGGTTCGACGATTCCAATCTTGTATATTCGCAGATTCTGGCTCTTATACGCGAAAAACTGCTGTCAATGGACCTTGATGTGCAGGCAAAACTGCCAAAAAGCGGCCAAATGCCGGTGTCTGGGGAAAGTCAGGAGATAAAACAGTCCATTGCCGGCGCAATGGCGGAGTTTTTCAGTCAAAACAGGCAGGGCGAGGTTCCGCAGAGACATTTTGATTTTTCAAAAATCGCGCAAAAAAGCGATTCGGTTGTAACTGAGCAAAGAGACAATTTTTACAATCAGCCTGTTTCGCAGGTAAATGAAATTCCGCAGTATCTTCAGATTCACGACAGTTACATAATAGCTCAGACTGAAGACGGATTTTTAATCATCGACCAGCACGCCCTGCACGAGAGAATAATATATGAAGACCTGTGCAGACGCCTTGCATCCGACAGCGGCGCCAAACTCGAATCACAGAAACTGCTCATACCGGAAAGTTTTGAACTGACTGCCGCTCAGTCGCAGATACTCGAAACAAACAAAGATTTGCTCCAGCGTCTCGGTATCGAGCTTGAACCCTTCGGGCCCGGCATCTGGGCAGTGCAGGCGTTTCCCAGTCTATTGGGCAGTGTCAAACCAGTTGAGTTTATTATAGATATGCTGGATGTGCTGACCGACAGCGTAGGTAAAGTCGATTCCGAAAGACTTCTGCATAAAATTCTTGATTTGGCGGCGTGTAAGGCGGCTGTCAAAGCCGGACAGAAACTAAACCCCACTGAAGTCAGTAAACTATTGACCGATAAAAACACTGTTGAACGCGTCAGCCGATGTCCACATGGAAGACCGACCGCAATAAAATTCAGCCTTGCAGAATTAGAAAAACAATTCAAAAGAACCTGATAAGTCCTTTTTCCACAGGAAGTTACGAATAAAACTTAAATAGCTTGCAAACCGATTGCACCCTTAATATAGTATTGGCTCTTAAAACAGACGGTTTTTTAGCCGATAAAGGTCAAAGACCCGAAAGATTGACTTATGCTTAAAAAAATTATTAACTGGCAAAAACGAGCAATGAAGAAAAAAGAGGATATAAAGAAAAAAATAATTCAGAACAGGGTTTCAAAGAAACCAGTTCCAAAGAAGAAGCCTGCGCCGATATATACAAAGACAAGCGAATATCTTACCGAAGAAGAAGTCGAGCATTATAAGCAGCTTCTTTTAGACAAGATGCGGGAAATTGTCGGCGACGTCAATTCCATCGAGGATGAGGCGCTGAAAAAATCCAGACTTGACGCCAGCGGCGACCTTTCAAGCATGCCGATACATATGGCGGATATCGGCACCGATAATTATGAGCAGGAATTTGCCCTGAATCTGCTCGATGGCGAAAGAAAACTGCTTCGCGATATAATAGAGGCTCTGCAGCGAATTGAGGAAGGCATTTATGGTATATGCGAAATTACCGGCAGAGCGATTCCAAAGGAGCGACTTGAAGCAAGACCGTGGGCGAGATATTGCATCGAATATGTCAAACTTGTCGAAAAAGGAATTGTCAGGGAAGGTGAATCTGTGCCTGAAGGCATCGAAATAGACTGATTAATCCAAGTGATTATTTTTAGTTTTTTACGCCCGCTAAATTATTGCAGCGGGCTTTTTATTTTTTATAATAATAAGCTATGAAAAGGCGATGTCCAGTTTGCGGGAAAAAGTTTGAAAAAAGAGCAAAAGATAAAAAACAAACCGCCCAAGTTACAGATTTCTTTCCTTTCTGCTCCCAAAGATGTAAACTGATTGACCTCAACGCCTGGTTTGAAAGCGAATATATCGTTTCCAGCCCGCTGGATGAGCGTAAAAAAGGCGAGCTGGATGAGCCGGAAAATATGTTGAAATAAACACTTAAAGAGAGATAATACTGTTCTGGCCGTTTTGTTTTGAAAGGATTGTAAAATGACGGAACAAAAGAGCTTATCTGAATGCTGCAGCAGCGTTCTGTTTTTAAATATCTTCAGGACATTCAAGGTAGCGATTCAGCCCGCAAGGCTTCTGACTGCTTTTCTGGCACTGGCGATTGTTTTTATTGCCGGCTGGCTGATGGATTTCAGCAAAACAGTTGTGGTTTCGGGCCAGATTACCGAGCGTCAGATAAGAAACTCGGCGTTGACCGGCTCGGCAGGTTGGCCGACCGAACTGCACTGTTTTGTCAGCGATTCTCAGCGCATTGACGATTTCATCAAAAGATATAAAGATGGAACGGAAAAGCAGGGTGTTTTTAAGGTCTGGTCACGTTTTTGTCTGGCACGGTTTAATCAGGCTGCCGCCTCTTTGACAATGCTGAATTTCAACAATTTTATCGTTGCCGTAATGGAGTGTGTCGCTGCCTGTATCTGGGCTTTAAAATATCATACTATTTACAGCATTGTTTTTCTTTTAATCTCGCTGGCAATGTTTTCCACAGCCGGCGGCGCAATCTGCAGAGGCGCTGCGCTGCATTTTTCTAAGGATGAAAGACCCGGCATAAGCCAATGCATGAAATTCGCTCTTAAAAAATTTATTTCGTTTTTCGCCGCTCCGGTTGCACCGATAATATTGATTATAGGTTTAGCGATGGTAGGTATTTTATCGTTCGGCCTGCTGACAAATATCCCATGGGCAGGTGAGCTTATACTGGCGGTGTTTTTTATAGTAGTTCTGCTTGCGGGCGCTATGATTACCCTTGCAATTTTCGGCACCGCTGCCGGTGTTAATCTTATGTTCGGTGCGATTGCGTATGAAAATTCTGACGCATTTGATGCCGTAAGCAGGTCATGGCGTTATGTTTATTACAGGCCGTGGCGGCTTGGTTTTTATACTTTTCTTGCCGCCATTTACGGCTCAATCAGTTATTTGTTTGTAAACTTTTTTGCCTTTTTGATGTTTACGGCAAGCAGAACGTTTCTATCAGCCATTATATGGACAAAAGGGGGCAAGGCCGAGTTGACCAACAAGCTGGATGTTCTGTGGCCGAAAGCGGAATTTTTCAATTTGGCCGGAGGCGGTATCGAAACCTCAAGAAATCTGACAGAGTCCATTGCCTCTGTTATTGTCCATTTAGAAGTGCTGGTTGTTGTCGGACTGGTTCTTGCTTTTGCCGTAAGTTTCTATTTTTCGGCCGGCACCATTATCTATTGTCTATTGAGAAATAAAGTTGATAATACCACACTTGACAATGTCTTTGTTGAAACTGAACAGATAACCCAGCCCGACCAGACTCAAGGCTCACAGATGCAGTAATTGTTAACCGGAATTCGCGAAAGTAAGTATGGTTGAAAAAGATAAAGATATTCAGACCAAAGAATCTGATGATAAGGGAAGTCAGAAATCGCTGTCTGTGAGATTGCTGCGGTTTCGAAAGCAGATAATAATGCTTGCGCATATTGCTGCTTTTGCGTTGAGTCTATTAATGGCTTTTCTGCTCGTCTTTAATATGCAGTTCCAGCATGAATGGTTTTTTATTCAGTACCCCAGATTTCTTGTATTTTTCATTATAATAAAGCTGGTTGTATTCGGCTATTTCAGACAATTTCAGGGCTGGTGGCGGTTTGTAGGCATTTCAGATCTGCTGGCTATTGTGAAGGCTTCGCTTATCAGCACGCTGATTCTGGTTGTCTTATGGTTCAGTCTTCTGATGGCCGAACCGATTAGAATGAAATTGCAAGAACTTACTACTATCAGCCAGGCCGTTTTCATTCTCGATATGTTTGCGACGATTGTATTTCTTGGCGGTCTGCGTATGGCCGTGCGGCTATATCATGAAGAGTTTCTTACTGAAGCCGGCGGCAAACTGAAAAGATTTCTGATTATAGGTGCAGGTAATGCCGGCGAAGCCCTGCTTCGTGAACTGCATCGTATGCCGGTTGAGCAGTATGATGTGATAGGTTTTATTGACGATGACCCCGCAAAACGGGGTATGGAGATACACGGCATTCCTGTTCTTGGAAAGGTTGACCAGCTTCCACAAATCTGCGCAAAGCAGAACATCGATGAAATTGCCATTGCTATGCCGAGCGCCACGGCGAAACAACTCAGAAAAGTAGTTCAGATTTGTGAAGGTGCAAAGGTCAGATTCAGGACCGTTCCATCGGTTGCCGACATCGCAAGCGGCAGATACCGCGTTTCGCAGATTCGTGATGTTGATATCAACGACCTGCTGGGGCGCGAGGCGATTCAGCTTGACCTCGATATTATCGAACAGTATCTCAAAAACAAGGTTATTCTCGTAACAGGCGCCGGCGGTTCCATCGGCTCGGAAATGTGCAGGCAGGTCTGCAACTTTGAGCCGAAGCTTTTGCTCCTTCTCGAACAGGCGGAAAACGCATTGTTTTTTATCGAAAGAGAGCTTCGCAAAAGTTTCCCGAAAGTTGCTATGGAAACTATTATATGTGATATCATCGACAAAAAAAGAGTTGAACAGATTTTTGAAAAATCCAGGCCTGAAGTTGTTATTCATGCTGCCGCCCATAAACATGTGCCCCTGATGGAACTCAATTCAGGCGAGGCGATAAAAAATAATGTTGTCGGAACGAGGACGGTTGCAGATGCAGCGGATAAATACGGCGCCGGCAGCTTTGTAATGATAAGTACGGACAAGGCCGTAAATCCGACGAGTATTATGGGTTCTTCCAAACGCATCGCTGAAATGTATATTCAGGACCTCAACAAAACCAGCAATACGCATTTTGTAACCGTCAGGTTTGGCAACGTTCTCGGCTCGAACGGCTCGGTTGTGCCGGTATTTAAAAGTCAAATTGCTTACGGCGGGCCTGTAACCGTAACGCATCCGGAAATGAAAAGATACTTTATGACAATACCGGAGGCATCCCAGCTTGTTCTTCAGGCGGCCGCTATGGGAAAGGGAGGGGAAATATTTGTGCTTGATATGGGAGAGCCTGTCAAAATTGTTGACCTTGCCAAGGAACTTATTACGCTTAGCGGTTTTAGGCCCGGCGAAGATATCGAAATTGTTTTTACCGGCATCCGGCCGGGCGAGAAACTCTTTGAAGAGCTTTCTGTCAAAGGCGAAAATATGGTGCCTACCCGCCATTCTAAAATCGGAATCTGGGAGAATAATATTCCCTTTACCAGGGAACAGCTGCATCAAATGATAAATAATATTATTGCTATAGCGGATACACAGGATTATGCACGGATTGTTTCCTTAATAAAACAAATGGTTCCTGAATACATAGGAGACAAAGTTAATAAAAACTGATTATAGATGGAATGCATATAAAAAAACCCGCTTCTAAATAGCGGGTTTTTTGTTGTCCCAGGGTTTGTTATGAATTTTGTTTCTGTTCATCACGAGGATGAGCGCTGTCATAGACTTCTTTTAACTTCTTTGTGGTAAGATGCGTATAAATCTGAGTCGTCGACAGGGACTGATGGCCTAAAAGCTCCTGAACGCTTCGCAGGTCAGCCCCATTATTGAGCATATGGGTTGCAAAACTGTGTCTTAACGTATGCGGGCTGATTGACGGGTCAAGACCTGCCATCTTGAGATATTTATCCATCTTTCTGCGAACGCTTCTTGTGCTGAGTCTTTTGCCGTGCTTGTTGACAAACAGAACCTTCGCATCAAAGTTGCCGTTACTCTGTGCACGTTTATTGCGGAACTCCATATAGTGCTGAATCGCCTGAAGCGAGGATGAACCTATCGGAGTCAATCTTTCCTTTTTGCCTTTGCCTCTAATGTGCAGAACCTCACTGAGAAAATCCACATCGTCGATATTAAGCCCGACCAGCTCACTAACTCTCACACCGGTGCTGTAAAGGGTTTCCATTATCGCACGGTCTCTGGCGCCGAGCCAGTTGTCAGTCGGCGGCGTCTCAATCAGTTTCTTAACCTGTTCGTATTCGAGAAATTTGGGCAGTTTCTTTTCCTGCTTCGGCGTTCTGACCGCTATAACAGGATTAGTGCTTAAATGCCCCCGTTTTACGAGAAACTTATAGAAACTTCGCAGTGTCGCCAGTTTTCTGGCAGTAGTAGATTTCGAATATTGTTTATCGTTCAGAGCGGCCATAAAAGCTCGAACGACATCGGTTGTTATCGACAAAAGAAGCTGCTCGATTTTCGTTTCTGTTTGTGTGGCAACAGAACCGCCCGTGTGGTTGCCGCCGGACCAGCCCTCTGAAGAGCGGCCGCCTTCGCCGCTCAGGTATTGGCAGAACTGTCCGATGTCTGCGCTGTAACACTTTGCTGTATGTTCGGAGAAGTGCTTCTCAAATTTTAGATAGTCCAGAAACTCATGAATAATCGGGCAAATTTCCATTTTTATTGTCTCCAAACCGCCATATTAACAATGAAAGTTTTTTCTCTAAATTTCAAAAGACTCAACAATTTCCGGTGCCGGGTCATTCAACAGTTTATCAGCTTCGCCTATCAGCGACTGAACAAGCTTGAAACTCAGAACAGCGGCGTCGAACCAGTCGAAACTGGTACGACTATCCGATGCCTGTGTAATCAGCGCCTCAAGAAGTTTATCTTCGCAGCCTGCCTGATAACGAAATATGTACTTTTCAGAACCTTTTCTGAGAACGAGTTGTTTTAAATTCTGGTTCAAATGTCTGCTCATTTTTAAAACAAATAACCACATAACAGTTATCGGCCGAATAGCCGGACCGATAACTAAATTTTAAAAATTTTCCCAAAATTAGCTGTTTTATCGCGCAGTTGTTATATAGAGGTTATCGGCCATAAATTGTTATTTTCTTTAAGGGTTAAACCAAAAGATTTTGAATAAGTGCTTTTGTTTCAAAGGTGTTAGCTTGACTGGCAGGAAGGTTTAAATTTGTGATTACATTGCTTTTTTGAAATGGTATCCCGGCGATATGAGATATCAGTATTATTAAGGCCAAAAAGGAGTTTCGGGGTCTGTTTTTCTGCTAATTTCGGGTTATTTCGTAGATTTTTTTGCAGTTTATCAGGAGTTTTTCAACCCATTCGATAGGCATAATGGAAGCTGCGTCAGATTTGGCATTTTTGGGGTTGGTATGCACTTCAAGGAATAAACCGTCAGCGCCTGCTGCCACAGCGGCCTTTGCGAGGACAGGTGCCATATCCCTTGTACCTGCCGAGGCATTGCCAAGCCCACCCGGCTGCTGAGTGCTGTGTGTAGCGTCAAAGACGACAGGGCAACCGAGCTTTTTCATAGCGGCTATCGCCGTCATATCGTTGACAAGACGGTTATAGCCGAAAAATGTGCCGCGTTCGGTAAGCAAAATCTTTTTATTGCCTGTTGAACGGATTTTTTCAACGGCGTTTTTCATCTCTTCCGGCGACATAAATTGACCCTTTTTGACATTGACCGGCTTGCCGGTGGAGCCTGCGGCGATTAGCAAATCGGTCTGTCTGCATAAAAAGGCGGGGACTTGCAAGCAATCTACAACTTCTGCTGCAATCGCTGCCTGCTGGGGTGAATGGATGTCTGTCAGCAGGGCGAGAGAAGTTTCTTTTTTGACTTTTGCCAGGATTTCAAGACCTTTTTCGATACCGGGACCGCGGAAACTGCTAATACTGCTGCGGTTGGCCTTGTCGAAACTCGCCTTGAAAATTATCGGGATGCCAATTTTTTTGCTTATCTTGAGCAGTCTGTCAGCGATATTCAGGCAGATTTTTTCGGTTTCGATAACGCAGGGGCCGGCTATTACGAATAGCCCGCCATCAGGTTTTATTTTTATATTGCCTATCTTGAACATATCGTTTTCCCAAATTTATTCAAAAATTCTGAATATTCTTCTTCTCATTCCCACAGGCCTGCCCTGCGGCGGGACAAGAATCTTAACAGCCTGCGGAATAATGGTTACTTCGAGCGGTAATTCCGGGCCGGGGTCGCCGTCAAGTTCGGTTTTCAGAGGACTGTCGGAATATATTTTGATTCTTTTACACTGTTTGTAAATAACATTTTTGCTTTTACGATGACTTTTTAATGTTGTTATAAGTGAGTGTTTGAGCAGATGCGGCTTCGAATGGCACCTGTAAATGCAAAGGTCAAGCAGTCCATCGCTGTAATCCGCTATCTGCAATATGGGTAATCCAAGGGCGTATCTGGAAATGTTACCGAAGATGACGATGCCGCGGTCTGAGAAAACAGTTTCATTTTCGACCTCAACAGTTATTTTCGGAAAATCATAGCTCCAAAATGTCTGCCAGATAGGCCAGAAGTAATGCAGATGAGTAATATTTCCCTTTCTCTGCATATCAACGAGTTTTACGATTTCGCCGTCAAAGCCAACGCCGCCGACGGACGTAAAAAATTTATCGTTGGCTTTGCACAAATCCAGCGGCCGCAGCACCTCTGCCTCAAATGTGCTTATGGCGTTTTTAAGAGTTGTTTTATAGCCGAGTTCATTGGCTAAAAGATTTTCAGTGCCGCAGGGCAGAAGCATCATGGGTTTATCGCTGCCTTCAAGGCCGTGGACAACCTCACGAATTGTGCCGTCGCCGCCGGCAACTATAACCATTGAACAGTCGTATTTGACTGCTGATTGGGCTGCAAGTTCCTGAGCATGAGAAAGGGATTCTGTATAGTCAATTTTTATCTTAAAGCCTTTTTGCTGCAGGTACTCGATAAATTTTTTTACCGTCAGCTTTTCACAGGAGGCACCTGCGCTGGTGTTTATTATCAGCGAGATATAACCATTTTGGGGATTCATTGTTTTGTGTCGAAAGTTATCTTTCTTTTCTTTATGCCGATTTTTTTAATCGCCTCTTCCATCAGATGTGCATAGCTCTGGGGTATGTGTTTCAGGTTTCCAAGCCCAAGTTGTTTTTGGACATTCTCAATCAGCTTATCGTTCGGTCCTTCAATCTCCATAAATTTGCCGAGCAGCGGCAGTTCGTCCAGCGCAACCTTACAGCCAGCAAAAGCCCACAAACTTCTTTTCTTTTCAAAAGCGAGCTTTTCCTTGTAGCCGAGTTCACCAAAGAGGTGCGCAAGCTCCTCAGCCTTTTCGACTTTCAGGCCGATTTCACGGCGGCTTTTGAAACGATGATTTTCTCTTGCACCTTTATAGGTAAGCTCTATTGCCTCGCCCAGACTATTTTTGTGTTTTCTTATCCGCAGGCAGCGGTCTGAATTAACCAGCGAATCTTCCGAATCGTCGTAATAAGCGTCTGCCTGAATAAAATCACCTTCAAACTCGGCGCCTAATTGTTTAAGCTTCTCCGCTATCGGCTGCAGACTGTCAATTTTTAATTTCAGCTCTATTTCCAGCATTTTGCTAACCCGTAACGATATTTACCAATCTTGATTTAATTATTATCATCTTTTTTATCTGCTTACCCTCAATTGCGGAAGCAACTTTCGGGCAGGCAAGAGCCTTTTGTTTTATTTCTTCTTCGTCCGCGTCAATAGAGACGGTAATTTTATCCTTGATTTTTCCCAGAACCTGAACGGCAAGCTCAATCTCTTTTTCTCTGGCAAGGTTTTCGTCGAACTTCGGCCATTTTTCATAGACAAGCGTATTTTTGCTGCCAAGCATTTGCCAGAGTTCCTCTGCGATATGCGGTGCGAAGGGGGCCACGATGAGTACAAATGCTTCTATTGTCTTTTTTGGTTTTGCTTCGAGCCGGCTTAGGTGATTTACAAAAATCATCATCTGGCTTATCGCGGTATTGAAACGGAAGTTTTCAATATCCAGCGTAACTTTCTTTATAGTCTGATGAAGTATTCTCTGAGTTTCTTCATCAGGGTCGATGTCTTTTATACCGCTGTTTAATTCGCCGGTCTGTTCATCGATTACTATCCGCCAAAGTTTATTCAAGAACCTGTGAACGCCTTCGACACCCTGCGTGTTCCATGGCTTTACGGCCTCCAGCGGCCCCATAAACATCTCGTAAAGCCTCATTGAATCGGCGCCGTAATCGGTAATAACCTTGTCGGGATTGACGACGTTGCCTCTGGATTTGCTCATCTTCTGATTGTCTTCACCGAGAATCATTCCCTGATTGACAAGTTTTGTAAATGGTTCGGGCGAACTAACATAACCTAAATCGTAAAGCAGTTTGTGCCAGAAACGCGAATAAAGGAGATGAAGAACAGCGTGCTCGGCTCCGCCGATGTATAAATCGACCGGCATCCAGTATTTTTCCTTATTCTTGTCCCAGCCTGCCATATCATTATGCGCATCGAGATAACGCAGATAATACCAGCAGCTTCCCGCCCACTGCGGCATCGTATTTGTCTCCCGCTTTGCGATTCTGCCGTCCGGTAGTTTTATATTGAGCCAGTTATCAATCTTGGCAAGCGGCGATTGGCCTGTGCCGGAAGGCTTAAAATTGCCGGTCTCCGGCAGGACAAGCGGCAAATCTTTTTCATCAAGCGCGATTGTACTTCCATCTTCGCAATGCAGCAGCGGAAACGGCTCGCCCCAATACCGCTGTCTGCTGAACAGCCAATCTCGCAGTTTGTAATTGACTGCCTTTTTGCCGAGGTCTTTATCGTCGAGCCAATTTGTAATTTTTTCCTTAAACTCCGCTGTTGATAGGCCGGTAAATTTTCCGCTGTTTATCGCCAGCCCATCGCCGATAAAACAATATTCGCCTTTTTCAACCTGCTGGGCGAGTGCATTATCATTTGGCTCGACTACCGGGATAATTTTAAGATTAAATTTTTTCGCAAATTCAAAATCTCGCTCATCATGAGCGGGAACGCTCATTATCGCACCGGTTCCGTAGCTAATCAGCACATAATCACTTATCCAGATTGGGATTTTTTCGTCATTGACAGGGTTAATTGCAAATGCGCCGGTAAATACACCTGTTTTTTCCTTGGCAAGGTCTGTCCTGTCGAGGTCGCTTTTACTCTGAGCGGTTTTTTTGTATTCTTCGACCGCTTTTTTCTGACCGGCCGTTGTAATTTCGTCAACAAGCGGATACTCAGGGGCAAGAAC
>JBAVNP010000236.1:0-5943 GCA_049691175.1 Sedimentisphaerales bacterium | reverse complement strand
CTCGCTTACCGCGATAACACATCTGCCCAGTTTTTTATAAACCGCCTCCACATCGGCAAGAAACTTTTCCATTGTAATTGGTTTTTCCGGCAGATAAATCAGGTGCGGGCCGTCATCGTCTCTCTGTTTGCCAAGGGCTGCGGCTCCGGTTAGGAAACCTGCGTGCCTGCCCATAACACAATCGACCTTTATTCCCGGCAAAGCCCTGTTGTCGAGGTCGTCGCCCATAAACGCACAGGCGACAAACTTTGCCGCTGTGCCGAAGCCGGGACAATGGTCGGTAACAAGCAGGTCATTGTCGATTGTCTTTGGAACGTGAAATGCCCGCAGTTCGAAACCAATTTCCTGAGCCATTTTATTTATAATAAAGCAGGTATTGGCCGAATCGTTGCCGCCGATATAGAAGAAATAACGAATGTCCTGCTTTTTAAATACGTCGAGGATTTTTTTGCAATATTCAGCATCGGGCTTATCTCTGCTTGAGCCGAGCGCCGATGAGGGACTTGCCGCGACGGTTTCAAGCACGTCGTCGGAGATTTTCTTAAGGTCTATGAAATTTTCCTTTACGATGCCGCTTACCGCGTGGATTGCGCCGTAGAGATTTTTAATCTCAGGATGCTTCTTCGCTTCTTCAATGACACCGACCAATGAAGCGTTAATAACACCCGTCGGGCCGCCCGACTGACTTACAACAGCATTTGCTTTTGGTGCATTTGCCATTTTTAAAACCTTTCAAAATTAAATATATATATAAAGCAGCTATTATACATACCTGACTGCCCGCGACAAGGGGAAACCGACAGCCTGGAAATAACAGAAATGGAACTTTAACAGCTTAGCGGCCAAGTCCAAATGTGCCGATATGGTCGCTGTGATTCAGCATCTTTATACGCGTAAGAATTCCTTTGCCTGCTTTGGAATCGAACCAAAACTCCCTGCACACCGGAAAACCTTTGCTGAGTGGAAAAGCAGCACTTTTCAATTCTTCCTGCGGGTATTTGGGGCCTATGCTAAAAAGCACCCAGTTGACTGGCGAAGGCGGAGAGTTTCCCTTGTTGTTGTATGACGGCAAAGGTTTTCCTGACATAATCGCCGGATAACCTGTCGGCACATATAAAGTCTGATAGAAAGGTGAGCCTGTATAATCGTAACTCAACCCCGGAGAGATATATTTATAAGTACAGCCGGGATTAAATTTATCTTCAATTTTCGCAAATTGGATTCTGCCGACACTGCCGCCCGGCAGATAATTGCCTTTTACCAGCTCCTGCGGCAGCGAGTATGCATAAATCCTCAATGACGGATTGCAGTCTGCCCGTGTCGGCGGGAATTTGTTGTTATTGCATATCGAATAAGCCTCAAGGGCAGTGCCTATATCACAAAGTTCGGCGTTAACCACTAAAATTTTAGCCTGCAGCCTTGCTTTGGACAGCGCCGGCATAAGCATAGAGAGTAATGACGCGATAACAGCCATTACCACTAAAAGCTCAACAAGACTAAATCCTTTTTTTGAATCCATTCTATTCTTATTTTACCCGAAACTGCAAATCAGTTACAGCCCCCGCTGCCGGGAGCACACTTAAGCCAGTCTGCAGCTATATCGGCAAGATCCTTGAAATTTATTATACCATCATTATTGACATCGCCGGCAAGATTTCTCGGTTTCGGACGGCGGTCCGTCAAAACCCTGCCGTTTCCGTCATAGTTCGGCACCCATATACGGTATCCTGCCATATCATAGCCTTCCTGGTCAAATATGCCGATTACATCAAACACATTATTCAGATTATTCGAGCCTGGATAAATGCCGTGTCCGATTCCAAGCTTCACATCGAATGTTTTTACCCCGTTTGTTATTCTAAGAGTCGCATCCTTATCCCATCCGTTGGCATCGACAAAAGAAACATTGTTTATGCGAACAAGCCTGCCCTGGTAATATTCGCATCCGCTGGTTCTGCTCTGCACAAAAATAAAGTTATCGCTTCCATCCTTGACATCATTCAGCGTAATCAGTTCAGGCTCAGGCAGTCCTACCGCGGCCTTAAGAAGTTCTACTTTGAAGTCATTGTCCGGGTCCGCATCGTGCCTTTCGTTGATATTCGTTTTTCCGCCATAATATTTTAACAGGCCTGTAACCCGCACTCTGTCGCCCGGCGCAAAATCGTAACCGGTGCAGGGATCGTGGTCAATCCGAAACACTTCTGTCAGCCACTGCCCATTCGTATATGTGCCGCTGCCGCCCCAGATATTGTCGTAGCACTGGCCCATCCAGACCGCAGTACCGGCATGGTCATTTCCTTCGCCCTGAACATATATCTGCCACATCCCTCCAGGCCCGGGGCTATTTTGATCAGGTGTCGCATCCAGTATATATAAAGGGTCATTAAGCACGATTCCTTCAACACTAACTTTGTTCCATGTCAGCAAATCCGGATGAGTTCCAACGCCATATTCATCAACCGCCTGAACATTCATATGTGTCTCGGCCAAACAAATTGTTGTAAATAAAAATATCACTATACAAAGTAATCTTCTATCTTCCTTCATCTTGAAACCTTCCTGCGAAGCAGTTGCGCATAAAAAAATCAAAATCGTGCTACTAATCATAATATAACTGCCGATTGCGGGCAAGAAAATTTATGGAAAAATCGCAGAATTTCTGTAAAATAGCCTCAAATGTTATATTTAGCATTACATAAGGGATTATGAACAAAGCATTTATAGAACTTTTGAACGAGAAAACAGAGCATCAGCCTCTTTTAACGGGTTTGCCGCAAACCAGCGGTATGCGTTCCGGAATGGTTAACCTGCTGCCGGGACGGGATTGCGGAGTGCACTCAACAGAGGATAACGAAGAAATGCTGATTTTCCTTTCCGGACAGGGACAGGCCGTTATTGGCGATGAAAAAACACTCCAAATCGGCAAAGGAAAAATAATTTACATACCGCCGCGGACTATTCATAATATAATAAATAACTCGAATGAGCCGCTGTGCTACGTTTACTGCGTATCGCCGACAGGCAATGGAGAAAAATAAAATGTCCGATATCGAACGCATAGGTGTATCGCTGGAAAAAGACCTGCTTGCGGTATTCGACAAGTTTATCAGCGAAAAGAGCTACAAAAATCGTTCCGAAGCAATCCGTGATTTAATTCGTGAGCATTTATCAAAACAGAAACTTGAACATAAAAAAACGCCTGCAATCGGCGCGATTTTTCTAATCTACGACCATCACACGGCACACATTTCCAGCGTCTTTAAAAAACTGCAGCATCACAAACCGATAAAAACAATTTCTTCAATCCACGTTTATATAGACCGCGATAATTGTCTTGAGATTCTGATTGTAAGAGGAATGGCTTTAGATATAAACGCAATGGGCGAGAAAATGATAAGCCTTCGCGGCGTAAAGCACGGCTATATAAATCTTGTGGCTACAAACGAAAAAACAAAAACTTAACTTTCTACGCGGCATTTTGCTGCGAAAATACGATAAGGCATTATCGGACAAATCAGCCCTTGACGCAAATAATGGGCAATAGTTTTGCGACCTTTTTCGCAAGGCCGGCGTTTGCCGTCGCTTCAACTACGGCGCTGACATTTTTATACGCATCTGGGGCTTCCTCTGCCAGGCCCCTCATTGACTTTGATTTTATTATTATCTTCCGCTGGGCAAGTTCTCTGACAATTTGACTGCCCTGCCATTTTTTCGTCGCTGCCGTCCTGCTCATACTTCTGCCAGCTCCGTGGCAGGCAGAGCTGAACGCAAGAGATTCGCTTACAACCGTGCCGGCAAGGATATACGAAGATGTTCCCATTGTGCCGCCGATTAAAACAGGCTGGCCAAATGCCTTGAAACAATCAGGTAAATCGCTACTTGCCGGCCCGAAAGACCTTGTAGCCCCCTTGCGATGGATAAGCAAATTTTTACTTTTGCCGTTTACCTTATGCCCCTCCATTTTTGCGGTGTTATGACTTACGTCATAGAGCATTTTCAATTGTGCCTTTGGGAAAATTCCTGAAAAAATGCGCCTGACAAGCTCGGTTAAAATCTGCCTGTTGGCAAGTGCGCAATTTATGCCCGACCGCATCGCGCCAAGATAATCCTGACCCAGCGGACTATTTACAGGCACCGATGCAAGCTCCCTGTCCGGCAGGTCAATGCCGTAATCCGCAGCTTGTGAAGCCATTTCTTTCAGATAATCTGTGCCGATTTGATGACCGAGGCCGCGGGAGCCGCAGTGGACGCTTACTAAACAATCGCCCTTTTTTAACCCAAAGCCCTCGGCAATCTGCTGGTCATAAATATCAACAACCTTCTGGACTTCGAGGTAATGATTGCCTGAGCCGAGCGTGCCCATCTGGTCAGTCTGACGCTTTTTCGCCTGCGGCGAAACCTTCGATGGGTTAGCGCCTTTTGCGCAGCCGCCTTCTTCGATAAAATCCAAATCCTCTTTTGTGCCGAAACCTTTTTCAACCGCCCAAACCGCACCGCCCGACAGCATACTATCAAGCTGGGCAGTGCTTAATGTTATATCGCCTGTGCTGCCGACGCCTGCGGGAATATCCCGAAACAAAGACTCGGCAAGTTTTTCTTTAACGGCGGTTATATCATCTTCAAACAAACCTGTATGAAATGTCCTCACACCGCAGGCGATATCGTACCCGACGCCTCCGCCGGATATTACGCCACCGGCTTCGGGGTCAAAGGCAGCAACGCCGCCTATCGGAAAACCATAACCCATATGAGCATCCGGCATTGCGAACGACGCCTTAACTATCCCCGGCAGGCAGGCAACATTGCAGACCTGAGTCAGGGTCTTTTCGTCTATATCATTTATAATATTACTATCGGCAAAAATTACGCCGGGCACCTTCATTTTGCCGAAAGGCTCAACTTGCCAGATATTCTCGGAAACTCGTTTTAACGCAGGTTTTGCCATTAGACATCAATTACGCATTGAACAATCCATTTACCTTTTTCGTTTTTCACGCTTAACTGATTATACGTTACCGCCTTCGGCTCAACCGCGGGAGAATGTTTGGCCTGATTTATCTTTTCGCCCCATATTGTCGCAGAAAGTTTCAGCTTTTCAAGTGAGACTTCAAACCTGCTGAAAAGCATTTTTCGGACATCCATTTCATATATAATCGCATTGAGCCAATTGACAAGCAGAAGCTCCTCGTTTTTAGCGGAACATTCTATCTGGACTGATTCAATTGCCTCTATGCTTTTCGGCTCTGCAATAATTGCCGTCAGCCCAACAGCGGCATCCTCAAACGCTTTGCCTAAACTATCGGCAGCTGCTTTTACGCCGATATCAGCCTGATGAGCAAAATGCTCCCACATATTAGTATCTGTAATGTTCGGGTTTAAACGGTCCTTCGGCAGGAACGCCGATATATTTTGCCTGCTCGGCTGTCAAGGTCGTAAGAGAAACGCCTATCCTGCCGAGATGAAGTCTTGCGACCTCTTCATCGAGTTTTTTAGGCAGTGTGTAAACATTCTTTTCAAGGCCGCCTTTGGCAAGCATCATTTGTGCAAGGCACTGATTTGTGAAGCTGTTGCTCATAACAAAACTCGGGTGGCCGCAAGCGCAGCCGAGATTAACTAACCTGCCCTCGGCAAGAACGATAATTGACCTGCCGGAGGTTAAAGTCCATTTATCGACCTGCGGTTTTATATTAAATTTTTTGCATTTCGGATTTTTTTCAAGATAACTCATCTGTATTTCATGGTCGAAATGGCCGATGTTGCAGACAATTGCCTCGTTTTTCATTTTCTCCATATGTTCGCCGCGAATAACATCGCAGCAACCGGTTGCGGAAACAAAAATATCGCCTTCCTGGACGACTTCGTCGAGCGTTTTTACTTCGTAACCTTCCATCGCGGCCTGCAGGGCACATATCGGGTCGATTTCCGTGATGATTACCCTCGCGC
>JBAVNP010000235.1:0-10629 GCA_049691175.1 Sedimentisphaerales bacterium | reverse complement strand
TATGCATAGCGGACTTTTCAGGTCTTGGGCGATGAATGGGTCTTTCAATCGGCATTATGTATTGTGGCTCAGGGGCGATGACTTGCAGCGGTTCTTCGACAGTGATGGTTTGCGGTTCTTTCTGTATCGGCGGCTCCGGTATGCCGTAAGCTGCCCTGATTTGTTTAATCTTTTCCGCGCGAAGCTGTTCGAGAGTTTTGAAACCGTCGTCGGCATCGATATACCTTTTTTTAGGTTTGGCAGGTTTTGGCCTCGCCTCATCTTCGCTCTCGTCGGATTTTTCTTTCGTCATTGCTTTTGCGCTGCGGATTATCGACTTGATAATGCCGAATCCGATTATTACCGCTACGATAACAATCTGGATCCAGGCGCCTTCGTCTCTGGCTGCTAACAGATTTTTAAATAAAGAATACATTTATTTTCAGCTTATTAAGATTTTATTCTTCTTTTTTCGGCGGCTTTGCGATGGAATCTCTCATAGTTGTATCAGCCACGATATTCTTCATTTTGTAGTAGTCCATTATGCCTAAATTGCCTTTTCTGAATGCTTCAGCCATAGCAAGCGGGACTTCCGCCTCGGCAAGAACAACCTTTGCACGGTTTTCCTGAACTAATGCTTGCATTTCCTGCGCGCGGGCAACGGCCATTGCCCGCCGTTTTTCAGCCTCAGCCTGTGCCCTGGCGAGGTCTGCCTTGGCCTGGTCGGCCTGAAGCTTTGCACCTATGTTATCGCCGACATCGATATCGGCAATATCAATCGAAAGAATTTCAAATGCTGTACCGGCGTCAAGACTCTTGGCGAGAACCTGCTTGGAAATGTTATCGGGATTTTCAAGAACGCTTTTGTGAGATATTGCGCTTCCAATCGTTGTTACGATACCTTCGCCGACACGGGCAATAATGGTTGGTTCGGTTGCACCGCCGATAAGACGCTGAAGGTTTGTACGGACTGTTACACGGGCCTTTGCCTTTAGCTGGATGCCGTCCTGTGAAACAGCGTCAATGGTTTCCCTCCCCTTTGAGGGGTCGGGACAGTCAATGACTTTTGGATTTACGGAAGTTTGAACCGCATCGAGTATATCTCTGCCGGCAAGGTCTATTGCTGTGGCGACCTTGAAAGACAGATTTAAATTTGCCCTGTCGGCGGCAATAAGGGCTCGCACAACATTTTCGACGCGGCCGCCGGCAAGATAGTGACTTTCGAGGTCACGGCGGGTCAAATCAAGACCTGCCTGAATTGCCATAATTCGTGCGCTGACTATTCTGCTTGCGTTAACCTTTCGCAGTGTCATTCCGATAAGTTCGCCTATCGATACCGGTGCTCCGGACAATTTTGCCTGAAGCCACAGTCTGCCGTATGCCAGAACCAGCAGACCGAAAATAAATATGAGAACAAAAATAATTATCAAACCGATGCCGGATACCGCTTTTGGCATCTCAGCGAGAATAAAAAGATTTGCGCCTATCATTTTAAAGTCCTTTCATTAAGAATTTTCTATTTCTCTGACTGTCAATTGTGTTCCTTCGACTTTTATTACCTCAACGGTTTTGCCTTTCTCAACATAACCGCTTTCAGCGACACATTCAAGTCTTGTTCCGGCAAAATCGCACATCCCAACCGGCCGAAGCACGGTTATGGTTACGGCTTTTTGACCTAATCGTTTAGCAAGTTCCCGTGAATCCGGCACTCCTTCGCCTTTTTGCCTTTTAGGCATATCGAGCATCACAGTTTTGCCAAAACGGGTTTTAGGCAGAACCTTATATGCAAAAACAAGCACTGCCGGTATCATAACGATGGCTGCTACTATGCCTATCCAGCCTGCCGTGGGACTAAGCTTGAAGAATATCATTATACCGCCCACAAGAGACGCCAGCGAGCAGAGGGTAATCAAACCGAAACTCGGAACAAAAACTTCCGCCACCAGCAAAACGGCACAAAGCAGAAACAAAAATATTGCAAGTATTATCCACCAGAACATTTGTTTTTCCTTCAATCAGTTATTTGTCTTACCACGACCCTGTTGCCTTCAATCTGCATAATTTTTATTTTTTTATCTTTCTCAATGAATTCGCCTTCAGTAACGACATCAACAACTGCATCGCCGAACCGTCCCTGGCCTGCCGGTCGCAGTTTGGTAATCGCGACTCCGGTCTGTCCGGTTTTTAATTTGCCGGCCTTTTCAAACGGTGCGGTTAAATCTATATCCATCACAGGTCCTTTATCGGCAGGGGCCAGGACTATCCCTGTAAACGGCCCGGTCTTCGGCAGAAATCTTGCCAGTATGTATGCCAGAATCAAAAACCCCCCGAAACCCAGTGAAAATGCCCAGGCGCCGCTCGACAAGAGCTGCCATTGAACGTTGTCGAAATCGTATTTCGGCCACGGCAGTTCATCCGGCCTGTTTGGGACGAGAACAGCAAAAAGGCTCATAAGAATAAATAGAATGCCCAGTACTCCGGCAATCCCAAAGCCGGGAATAACGAAAATTTCAAGTGTCAGCAGGATAACGCCGGTCGCAAATACGGCGATTTCCCACCACGTTGCCATTCCTGTAAGAAATCTGCTGCCGAAAATTATCGCAAAACATATAACCGCAACAAGGCCAGGCAAACCTATGCCGGGAGTTTTTAATTCGATATAAACCGCCAGCATTGCAATCATAAACAGAATTCCGCTGACCGTCGGATGATTGAGCATCCGGACAAGCTGCTCGGACCAGTTCGGCTCCAGCCGTAATAATTTAGGCAAAAACTTCACGTTATCACGCTGCGCAAGAAACGCGATTGCCTCATTTACATCGTTTACCACATCTCTGGCTATACCGTATTCCTTTGCCCTTGCCGCCGTCAGGGTCAGAATTTCGTTTTCATTATCAATAAGCTCTTTATTTTTCAAGTCGTAAAGTTTGGCGTCCGTCGGCAGTTTTTCATCCTCATAAAATTCATAAGAGTTTGTTTTGATATCTTTTACCCGCCAAACTTTTTTATGTCTGCTTACCATTGCCTCGAGAAGTGCATCGGGATAATTGTTGGCCTGTGCGGCTCTCTGGAACGTTGCGCGGATAAAACTTTCAGTCTTTTCTCGTTCTACATCTTCGAGTTTTTCACCCATCGCGATAGGGGCGCAATCTCCGATGGTCGTATTTTTTCTCATTATTATATCTTGGCAGGAAACGCTTATCATCGCGCCTGCGCTGATTGCCTCGGTGTTTATATATGCCACGGTTTTTGCTTTTTGAGACAATTCAAGGATGAGATATTTCGATATATCATCTGCGCTTTTGACAAGCCCGCCATAGGTCTCGATTTCAAGAATGATATAATTTGCACCGTATTCAAGTGCCGTATTTGCCCGCCGTTTAATAGAGGAGAATAAACCGTCGTCAATCAGCCCCGTGCATGTTATAACAGCGGCTTTTACTTGGGGTAACTCGGCAGGGATAGGGATATTGGGCTCGGCGACAGTTGTTACGGCAAAGGCCGCAGCCGTAAAGGAAACTACACATAACAAAAAAATAAGGAATCTCGTTCGCATATCATAATTCTAACGGTGCATCGAATAACAGACAAGAAAAAATTTTCAGGCAAGTTTGTTTAAAATCTCGATGCCTTTTTTAATCTTGTCATTGGTCGTCGTATAGCAGAGTCTGAAATGTGTGTCTTTTTCGCTGAAAATATTGCCGGGAATAATCAGCACATTGTTTTTTATAGCCTTTTCGACAAATTCCGTACTCGTCTTTGTCGGGGCTTTTATGAAAGCGTAAAATGCGCCTGCGGATTTGGTCATTTCAAATTTATCTTTCAAGCCGTTGTAAAGTATATCGCGTTTGGTTCTATAATCAGCGATATAACTGTTTATGTCGAAATCCATCGCTGCGATTGCCGCCTGCTGGAATGGGGCAGGTGCGCAAACAAAGGTGTATTGCTGAATCTTTGTCATTTCCTCGAGAATCGGCTTCAAATGCGTCGGTGCTGCCGCATAAGCTAATCGCCAGCCGGTCATCGCATAAGATTTACTAAAGCCTTTCATTAGTATAGTATTCTCATACAGCGGCGCCATACTTTGATAAGGCCCATCGTAGCAGAACTGGTCATAAATTTCGTCGGAAATGATAAGGATTCCTCTTTTTCTCGCAATTTCGGCAAGGGTGGTTAAATCCTCTTTGGAATAAACCGCGCCGGTCGGATTGCAGGGCGAATTTACGACGATAATTTTCGTTTTGTCGGTGATTTTTTCTTTTATCTTTTCCGGATGCAGTTCGAAGTCGGGATATGTATCGACAAAAACGCATTTTCCGCCTAAAAGATTTACCAGATGTTTATACATCACAAAATACGGGTCGGGTATTATCACCTCATCGCCCGGATTGATAAGGCTCATAAACGATAGCAGCAGTGCGCCGCTTACGCCGCTTACGACCAGAGTGGCCGGGTTTTGCCAGCCGGTTTCTGCTGTGGTTCTCTTTGCGATTTTAGCCAAAAGCTCCGCATCGCCTGCGGTGGGGGTATATCGGTTTTTGCCTTGCTTTATAGCATCAATGGCAACCTGCTTGAGAGCCTGGGGCACATCGTAATCAGGCAGGCCGATTGAGAAGTTAACAGGGTCTTTCATTGAAGCGGCGAGATTAAAAACTTTTCTTATGCCGCTCGCGTCAATAAGAGATGTTCTATCTGCAAGATATTTTTTCACAGATTATCTTCTGCCGCCGCCGCCACCACCTGGTTTACCCTGACCGGTTGATTTTGCTGCCGGCGCTGCCTTGGCTGGTGCGATTTTTGTTGCCGGAGCGGCTGCTTTAGCCGGTGCTGCGGCTTTGCCGGCGGCCGGAGCTCCTGCGCCTGCCGCGCCCGGTGCTGCCGGTGCGGCCCCTGCTTCAAGAACGGCTGCTTCACCTTCTGCTTTGGCTTCGGCTTTCTTTTTGGCGACCGATACTTTTCTATGGGCTACTTTCGGAAGACCGAAAAGACTATCGCCTTCCTCCCAGCGTTCTTCTTCCTTAAGACGTTCTACTCGCTCGTCACGGGTAAGGACATTACGATGACGCACAAGTGCGCCTTTTAATTTCAATGAACGGTCAACTGACATAGATACTCCTGTTTATAATTAATTCGTTTTCATTCCGTATGCATCCTGAAATGGTTTTGGCCCGAAAGGCTCAAAACCGCTGGATGCCGGCGGTTTATAATTCGCGCCTATAGCAATAATCTTTTTTCTCATTTCAAAACCGTCGCTGCCGGGCTTTTCAACGCTGTCGAATCGTTCCTGTGTAACCAGCATAAAACGAGTGTCTTTTTTTATAATTTCTGTCGCTATGCCGAACCCTGCGAAATACTGTTTCACCGGCTCCAGATGACTGCTTAACGGATGGCTTGCGATAACAATTATATTGTTACCCATCGGCTCAACCATCTTTGGCGCAGGCGACTGCTTATCGGCATTGGCCGCTTGGCTCGGTTTGGCCTGCGGCATAATATTTTCCACTGCGGCAACTGCCTGCGGTGTTTTTTTCGCTTCTGACTTCCTCAGCGAATAAATCTGACCAAACCTGAAGAACACCAGAAGTATCGTTACTAACGCCAACAGTCCTATTATTGTCGTCTGCCAGGAAAAACACATCTCTATCCTGTCCGGATATAATCTTACTGCTTTAGGCCTTGCATTCCAAACGGTGCTGGGCTTTGAACTTACAGCCTCATCGACAGGGCTTTGAATCACCGGCGTTTCGGCCTTTTCAGCGTCTAACTCGGGTTTAGGCTCGGCCGCAGCTGCCGGTATCTGCCCGCTCTTTCTGTATTCAACATCCGCTAACACCTTTTGCTGTGCGGACTTAAAGCGAGCCTTGTTGACCAGCTCATAAAGTGCGATTCGGCTCGAACCTTTTGCCATTTTAAAGCCTTTAAAAAGTCTTAACATACGGCCTGTTAAAGCAGTATAAAAACGGGAGGATACCCAATAAATCGTTTCATTTCAACTGGAAAATCATAAAACGCGTGATTCTTCTATTTCCTAATTTCCGAAATTTTCTTGACACTCAGGCCGATTTAAACTATTAAAGCGTTTTTAAAATCTGCCCTAACGGCCGGTTTTCCGCCAAAAATAGCGGTTTTTGAAGCAAAAAGGTTGCCGTTGAGGCACAAAGGCCATAATAGGATTTAAGAATTGAAATTATAAAGAATTCCGCCGCAGGCGGTTCCGCAAATTTTCAATCTTCAATCTTAAATATTAAATTATTTTCGTTTCTTCGTGCCTTGGTGTTTTAGTGGCTAATAACTAATTCGGAGAAAAATTAATGTTACCGGTAAAAAAAGTATGCAGAAGCAGGACAAGATCTCGCAGAAGCCATTCCAGCCTCAAGGCGACGCACTACACAATATGCAAAAAGTGTGAAAGTCCTAAACTGCCGCACGCGGCCTGCGATAATTGCGGGTATCTTAATCCTAAAATCACCTTGAATATTGCCAGGGAGGAAGAGGATTAGCAATGAGGATCGCTCTCGACGCCATGGGTGGCGACTTCGCACCCGATGAAATACTTAACGGTGCTATTGAATCGTTGGAACATCTCGATAAGGATGACAGTTTAGTCCTTGTCGGGCCGGCTGAGGTTATCGAGAACAAAATCGGAACTAAAAATCTCAAGAAACACGGCGGCAGAATCAGGATTGTAAATGCCCCGGAAGTCATAGGGATGGATGAATCGCCCATCGACGCACTCAGGAAAAAACGCCGGAGTTCCATTTCGGTTATGGTTAAGCTCGCTGCGGAAAATGAAGTTGATGCCGTTATCTCCGCAGGTAACACGGGGGCTTTTGTTGCTGCCTGCCAGATGAGAATGAGGAACATCGAGGGATTAAACAGGCCGGGAATTGCTGTTGTGTTTCCGACTTTTGAAGGGCCTGTTACTATGTGCGATGTCGGCGCTAATATCGCCTGCAAACCGATTAACTTTTATCAGTATGCCATAATGGCCTCTATATATTCAAGGCTTGTGCTTGGCATCGAAAATCCTCGCATCGGAATTATGAGTATCGGCGAGGAAGAGGCCAAGGGAAACGAAATTGTCAAAAAGGCAAGAGAGCTGATTAAAAGCGACCCCAAAATCAATTTTATCGGCAACATCGAGGGCCGAGACATATTCAAAGGCAAATGCGATGTCGCCATTTGCGATGGGTTTGTGGGTAATGTCGTCCTTAAGCTCACTGAGGGTCTGGTTGACGGACTCTTCAGGCTTATTAAGCACGAGCTTATGCAGGAGTCGATGATGCTTGCCTTGAAGTTCAGGCCTGTAGTAATGAGAATGTATCAGAAATACGACTATCACGAATACGGCGGAGCCTTGCTTTTAGGAGTAAACGGAACATCTGTTATATGTCACGGCGCCAGCAAAGCGAGAACCATAAAAAATGCCATTGCAACCTGCCGAAAATTTCATAATTTGAAAATTAACGAAAAAATAAAAGAATACCTGTCCACTACAACTGTTAAAATTGCTGATGAGTAGTATGAATACAAATTCGACTTGTGCCTTCAGGGCCGTTATCGCAGGCACCGGAAGCTGCGTACCTGAAAAGCAGCTTACAAATGAAGACCTCACAAAAATGGTTGACACCAATGATGAGTGGATAACAACACGGACAGGCATAAAAGTCCGTCGTATAGCCGCGGAGAATGAGACAACCGCGTCTCTGTCGACCCAGGCCGCAAAAAAAGCGCTTCAGCAGGCAGGTATTTCCGCAGAAGATATCGAAATGATTATCGTCGCGACGATAACGCCTGAAATGGTCTTTCCCGCGACCGCCTGTTTTGTGCAGGAGCAGCTCGGCGCAAAAAAAGCCTGGGCATTCGATATTTCCGCCGCCTGCAGCGGGTTTGTTTATGCGTTAAGCATCGCTCAGCATTTTGTGATAAGCGGCAAATATGACAACGTCCTTGTTATCGGTGCAGAGACAATTAGTAAAATTACGGACTACAAGGATAGAACAAGCTGCATCCTTTTCGGCGACGGTGCAGGCGCCGCTGTGGTAAAAAAAGGCGCTCTTAATGGCTCAAAAGGAATTTTCTACAGCACTTCAGGCTCTGATGGTTCAGCCTGGCAGTTGCTTCACTGTCCCGCTTACGGCAGCAGGCACCCGGCTGATAAGCCGCTCGAAAATCCCAATCATATTTATTTGCAGATTAGCGGCAGGGAAGTTTATCAGCTCGCAGTGCGAAAAATTATTGAAACTGTTGAAGACTGCCTGACAAATTGCAAATTGACAGTAAACGATATAGATTTATTTATCCCTCACCAGATGAACGCCCGGATTATCGAGTCCGTCGCCAAGAGACTTAAGCTTCCCAGTGAGAAGGTATTTATAAATATTGACAAGTATGGCAACACTTCAGCCGCCTCGATTCCAATTGCTCTTGATGAATGTCTCAGGCAGGGCAGGATTAAGAAGGGCGACATTGTTCTGCTGGTCGCCTTCGGCGGCGGCCTCACCTGGGGCGCTAACGTAATTGAATTCTAATTAGTTTTTCAGGGAAGGAAATGGCTGAAAAAATTGCTTATATATTTCCCGGCCAGGGCGCACAGACAGTCGGTATGGGTAAGGATTTTTACGATGCCGAGCCGCTCGCAAAGCAGATTTTCGACAAAGCAAACGAAATAATTGGTTTCAATCTTACCCAAATCTGCTTCGAAGGCCCCGAAGATAAACTAAACTCAACGGTTATTTCACAGCCTGCCATTTTCGTAACTTCAGTCGCGATTCTCGAAGTCTTGAAATCTAAAAACGCAATTAAACCTGCCGATGTAACCGCGGGTTTGAGTCTCGGCGAATATACCGCTCTTTACGCCGCTGGTATTATTAGTTTTGAAGACGGCCTCAAACTCGTGCAGAAACGTGGGGCCTCTATGCAGGCCGCTGCCGATGCTTCAAAAGGTTCTATGGTAAGTATCGTCGGCCTTGAACAGACTGCTGTTGAAAAGCTTTGTGCCGAAGCCGCACAGGGACAGATTCTTGTCTGTGCCAATTTCAATTGTCCCGGCCAGATTGTTATTACAGGAGATATTGACGCCTGTAAAAGGGCGGTTTCTATTGCTGAAAAATATGGAGCAATCAAGGCGATTGAGCTGAAAGTTGCAGGTGCCTTTCATTCGGAAATGATGAAACCCGCCGCTGATGAGCTTAAAAAAGCCCTCGCTCAATGCAAAATCGGTAATATCGGAGATATATCCGTTATTGCAAATGTGGACGCCGAATATTACAAAACTAAAGAGCAAATTTCTAATGGGCTTGTCAGGCAGCTTACCGGCGCCGTTTTGTGGCAGAAGTGTATGGAAAAACTTTTAGCCGATGGCGTTACTAAATTTTATGAAATCGGCCCGAACAAAGTCTTGACCGGCCTTATGCGAAGGATTAACCGAAAGGCCGAAGTTATTAACATAAGTAGTATTGCAGGAGTATCATAATGGCTGAAGAAAAAAAACTTGCGGTTGTAACAGGTGCGGCAAGAGGCATCGGCAGGGCGATTGTCCTTGAGCTTTTAAAGCAGGGCAGGATTGTTGCCGGCCTTGATGTCAATGCCGAACAGCTTAAAGAACTTGAAAAAGTTGTCGCCGATGCCGGCTATACCGTCATTACCAAATGCCTTGATATTACAAAGACTGACTTGTTGACTGAAACGATTGAATCTCTGGCTAAGGAGTATAACGGCATAGGAATCCTTGTAAATAACGCAGGCATTACTCGCGACAGATTGATGATACAGATGAGTGATGAGGAGTATGATTTATTGATGTCTGTGAATTTACGGGCGGCCTTTATGGCTTGTCGGGCTGCGCTGCGGTCGATGTTGCGAAATAAATTCGGCAGGATTATCAGTATAAGTTCTGTTGCGGGCATTTTCGGTCAGGCCGGCAGTACCAATTATGCTGCCAGCAAAGCGGGGCTTATTGGAATGACTAAGTCCATTGTTCGCGAGGTCGCCAAGAAGGGTATTACCGCTAACTGTGTCGCCCCCGGTTTTATAGTTACTGAGATGACAAATATCCTGCCCGAACCCGTTAAGGAGGCGGCTTTAGCCTTTATTCCAGCCAAAAAATTAGGTACTCCGGAAGATGTCGCCAGGGCCGTGGCTTTTCTGGCAAGTGATGATTCTGGCTATATTAACGGTCAAGTCCTCCAGGTTGACGGCGGTATGGCAATGTAATATAAAAAAAAGGGTTGCATTAATTGTCTTTGGCAGTTATATTACCGCCCTTAATGTAAATTAGTCGTACTTATTGTCTAAAAAGGAAGTATTTTTCAAGGAGACGAAAAGTGAGTATTGACGTCCAGGCTATTGAAAAGAAAGTCATTAAGATTGTTGCAGAGCAGATGGGCACGGATGAAGCGGAAATAACACGTGAAACATCGTTTATTAACGACCTTAACGCAGATTCCCTTGACACAGTTGAGCTGGTTATGGAATTTGAGGATGAGTTTGATACCAGCATACCCGACGAAGAGGCTGAAAAAATTCAGACTGTCGGCGCTGCAATAGATTTTGTTGTGAATACGCTAAAACAGAAAGAGCAGAGCAAATAACAGGCTGTTACGATGAATAAACGTCGAGTGGTTATAACAGGCCTGGGATGTGTTACCC
>JBAVNP010000234.1:0-3027 GCA_049691175.1 Sedimentisphaerales bacterium | reverse complement strand
GGAAGATTATTCTCGATATGGTAAACAGAATCGAGGCAGGCGAAAGTTTTTCACGGGCATTGTCCCGGTACCCCGGTGTATTCGGACAGCTTTATATAAATATGGTTTCCGCCGCGGAATTGAGCGGTTCACTGAGTATGATGCTTCGAAAGCTGGCGGATTATATCGATGAGGAATTGCAGACCCGTTCGCAGGTTATCGGGGCAATGGTGTATCCCGCAATCATCGCCTTTATGGCGATATCCTGCACGACTTTTCTGCTGATATTTGTGCTTCCGAGATTCACGGCCATTTTTGCCGGCAAGGAACATATGCTGCCGAAACCTACTGTTATAATAATGGCAATCAGCAGTTTCCTGAGGCATTACTGGCCGGGTGTTCTGGCGGGGATAGCGGTTGTAATAGGCAGTTTTATTTACGGAATTCGCACAAAAACCGGACGCTTCTGGTGGGACAGGATAAAACTCACACTGCCCCTGATGAAGAAATTATGCAGCAGCCTTTATATCGCACGCTCGCTTCACGCGATGGGTGTGCTTGTTAACGCCGGAGTGCCGATTCTCGATACGCTCGTAGTAACCGCCCAGGTCAGCGGAAATGTGCATTATAAAACAATGTGGTACAACGTGCACACATCGGTAAAACAGGGCAAAAAGATTTCACAAAGCTTCGGGCCAAAGCCGCTGCTGCCGAGCAGTGCGGTACAAATGATTCGAAGCGGTGAAGAATCGGGCTCCCTGGGACAGGTGCTCGAAGATGTCAGCGAATTCTACTCCAGACAACTGAAAACGACAATCAAACTGGTAACAAGTATGATTGAGCCGATTATGATTATCATGATGGGAGTGCTTGTCGGTTTTATCGCAATGGCAATCATTCTGCCGATTTTCAAGATGTCAACAATGATGGGGCATTAAACAAATGTTTTCGAAAGGTTTTACACTTATTGAAATTCTCGCGGCAGTGATGCTGCTCGGACTGGCGATAGCAACCATCGTGGCGTCAAATATCGCTTATACCCAGGCGACCGCACAGGCGGTGCAGCTTTCAACGGCGGAATTTCTTGTCGAACAGATTCGTGAGCTTACGGTACAACTGCCGATGAGAGACCCGAACAGCGGCACAGCCGTATTCGGGCCGGAAGAGGCGGGTGTCGCTCTATACGACGACGTCGATGATTTTGACGGGGCGAGCTTTAAGCCGCCTATCGACTGCCAGCGGAAACCACTGACAGATTTTTCAGACTACAGACAGGCTGTTACGGTTGAGAATGTAAGCGACAGTAATTTTCTGCAGACAGTCCCAGACTACCCAAGCCGCGATTTCGTCCGCGTAACCGTAAGGATACTTTACAAGAACAGCGAAATAACAAGAATGAGCTGGATAAGGAGCAACAATTAAAAACTTATGAAAATCCATAGATTACAACGAGGGTTTACGCTTGTTGAGCTCATTATCAGCCTTGCGATAGCGGCAATGGTCCTGACTGCCGCTGCGATTGCCTTTGACGCGTGTATCGCCAATTATCAGGCGAACAAGGATATATCAGACGCCATAATAAAGGCCAATCAGGTGCTTGCGAGAATAGTTTCCGATTTGCGATGCGCAACTGCCGTTGTTAGTACTTTCGAGCCGAACAGCCAGTGCACAATGTTTACGGCAGCAGGCGATAATATTACATATCGTTTCGACCAGGCCGAAGGGAAACTTTATCTTGTTAAAAACGGCACAGCACATATTCTTTGCGAAGGCATAAGCTCGGCCGCATTTGAAAAAACCCCCGGCATCAATGAGTTGGGTCTGCAATGTGTCAAAGACGTGCGGATTATGCTGACAGTCGGCTCAGGCAATTCTGCCCAGAAAGCCTGCGCCGCTGTCGCCATAAGGCGGAATATGTAATTTAAAAAATTCAAATCTCAAAATCCAAACCACAAACCCAGTTTTAATAGCAGTTCTTTTGTTTTTGCAGCAAGAGCAAAATAGACGATAATTTGCATCTTTATCCGCAAAATGGTTAACTCCTGCCCGCGTAACACGTTTAGAGCAGTAAATTATATTTACTTGGACCAATCCTGTTTGTCTGTGTATAATATTTAAAATGATTATCGGGGACGGACAAAATGGCAAATCTTGAAACTGTGGAGGATGTTCTGCGGTGCGCGATAAACCGAGAGATAGAGGCTAATGTTTTTTATAATCTCCTTTCTCAGTATATCGATGAAGTGCATATTCGCACTATCTGCAATGAGCTTGCCGGCGAAGAGCTGGAGCACAAGGCCCGGCTGGAGCTTGAAATAATGAAGCTCGGCAGGACGGTTAAGCCGACTGCCGCAAAAAAGGCTGACGAGACGCTGCCCAAACCGCTCGATTATATGGTGAATATGGCCAAGGTTATACAGTTAAGTTTGCCGGAGATTTTAATCTTTGCGATGGAAAAGGAAAAAGCCGCTTTTAGGTTTTACGTTGATTTATTGGCGAAGGTAAAAGACCAGCAATGCCGGCAGACACTTCTGGACCTTGCCGAGGAGGAGGCTCGTCATAAAATAAGGTTTGAGCTTGAATACGACAGGCTTATGGCGACTCGGCAGGAGCCGGGGGCTATGATGTGAGTTGTCAATTCCGCAGGTCGATTATACACGCGTTTTTTATGTGGTTTTCGATTATAAATTCTGTGAGGTTTACCCACAGTTTTGCCTTGTCGAGCACGTTGCTATCGCTCGTGGCGACGATTTGCTCTGATTGAATAAGCTCAGTATCGGGATTATTGAGCAATTTTACCTGTGTTGGGGTCTTTTTTTCTGCCGATTCTATAATTTTCTTCAGTCTTCCGCTGTTTGAGACGGGTTTGTCTAAAAGCCAGCAGGCGTTTTTTACTTTCAATTCGGCCAGGGCATCGTTAATCATTTTTATCGCGGGTATTGTTTCGTTTACTTTTCTGTATGTCCCGTGCAGACCTGCCAGGTCCCGCAGACAGCCGTCTCTGCCGACAAAGAGAAATCCTCCGCTTAAGCCCGCTTCGATGGTTAT
>JBAVNP010000233.1:0-13902 GCA_049691175.1 Sedimentisphaerales bacterium | reverse complement strand
AATTTGACCTATGCCGCAGAGAAATGGAATAATTTTTAACGAACTCCAAGCCAGGTTTGGGGCAAGGAACAAACGACTCAATGATACGATTATAGCAGAAACCAGATAAAACAAAGGCGGCTGATAGGCTTCCCAGCCTTCGTTTGCCAAGGGAACAGATTTATTGTCGAGAAGGTATTGGACATAATGAATATGGCCGTTAATATCAAAACCCATATTATCAAACGATATTTTGGACGCATTGTTTATAAATCCTATTATCCAAAGTATGATGCAAATTATCAAAACACGCTTCGGCGTAAATGCTAAAAATCTCTGACTCCGGCTGGTATTGAACTTTGTATTTTTTTGTTTGTAATTGTGCAGCCAGAAAGCCATGGAGGAAATCAAGAAAAAGAGAATTAACATTGGTAATTTTTTACACAAGCCTTCTAATGGAGATACAAATTGCGAACTAATGGGATGCAGGAAACAATCATTTGCTAAAATTGCACTAACTGGCGGACTGTCCGATATAGAAACTGTCCAGTTTGTATCTGATTTAATCTCATTTTCCATACCCCTGGAGTAAAGCCAAAGAGCAGGCGGACCATAATTATTTTTAACTTCGATGATTATGCTGTTTGTACCTTGTTTCAAAAATGAAGAAATCTCGATCCCCTGCTTTGTCTTCCAATTTATTTCTTTAGTATTTACCGATAAAAGCATACCGTTAATCCAAATACGAAATTTTTTGTGAGCCTTGATATTCAGATAAACGTTCGAATGTATGACGCCCGGTTTAAAATTTTTGGAAAATCTCGACGTAAGATTAACATAATTATCTGTTCTAGACATTAACTCTGGCGTAAAAGGATATAGGATCCAATTCGCTCCCGCTTCAGTCTTTAAAAAAGGAACGTTCGGGTCATAAAGTGCCTTTAACACCAAAAATGAAACAGACGCTGTTACAGCCGCAACAATGAAAATCAGTATCAATTTTGAAAATTTTTTACTTTGCAAATAAGTCCTTTTTATCGTGAAAGTTTCATTCATTTATTCCGTTGTATTTTTCGCTGAAATTCTGTCAGCTATTATTTGAATCTTCTTTGCCTGCTGCGGCGTCCAGATAAGTGTTTGCATAAGGCTGTCGTAGTCGGCGTAATATTTATCTAATGAAACTGCCTTAAGAAAGGCTTTATCTGCGGCAGCAGACATTCCCAAGGCATCATAAGTAATGGCCAAACCGGCAATAGGTTCCGAGCTGTTCGGGTCAAGATGAGATGCTCTTGTGAAAAGCGGTATGGCTTTCTCAAATTCGCCGGCATCAAAAAGAGCAGAACCGAGATTGTTGCAGCCGATATAGGAAAAAGGATTCTTCTCAACAGTATCCTGCCAAAGAGAAAGACTATTTCGCCACACAAATTCCCGCTGCAGTGTAAACCAGGATAAAAACAAGCATACTGCCGAAACAAGCACGACCACAAAGCCGCGTTTTGCCGGAATTTTCAACTGACAGATGATTGCGCCTAACGCAATACTTATTCCGACCATCGGAAGATACAGATACCTGTCGGCAACTGGTCTGAATATCGGGATAAGATTAGATGTCGGCAGCATTGCCAGAACAAAAAATATCGCGCCTATACCGAACCCTGTATTTTTTCGGCTGATTATTACTGACAGAAAAATTATAATACTTAATAATATTAATGCCATGTGCAATGTAATAATCCTGATTGAATAGCCGGTAAGGTCGGCACATAATAATTTCGGCCAGAAAAGTTCGAGCAATTGATACGTCCATATACGAGGCTGAATGGCAAGCATATGCGAAAAAGAGCCGCCGAGGTACTTCGCTTTTTCGACAAAGATTGTTGACTGGACGGGAACAATCGTGAATCGCAAAAACATAAAAATCGCTGTCGCCGCAAATCCCGCTGCAATCAGTTTCATCCAGGTTCGCCATTGACCCGCTTTACGAGCAGCAAACCAGTATATTAAAAGATATAGCGGCGCAACCGCACCATTTTCCTTTGCCCCTGCTGCGGCAAAAACTGAAATAACAATAGCGCAGCCGAGCAAAATATTGCCAAAAATTCGTTTTGTTGGAAATCGTTCCGCAAGGATTAATACAAGCAATGTAAAAAATGCCACAAGCAGGTCTTCTCTGAACGTCACGACACATACCGCCTCGCTGTTAATCGGATGAATCGCAAAAATTAATGCCCCGATAAATGCCGCCCATAAGCTGCCTATGTTTCTTTTATTTTGCGGAAATAATCGATTAAATAAACCGTAGAGCAAAATAAATACCATTGCCGAACATAACGAATGCAGCAGCAGATTTATCAGATGATAGCCAAAAGGAGTCTTGCCCCACAAAACCGAATCGAGTATCAGCGACAGCAGCATAACAGGCCGATTATTATCGATGATATCTTTACTCATCACCTTTAAGCTGAGCACATCTGCAAAATGGGCCGGATTATGAATATAGGTGTCTGTGAGTACTTGCGAAATATCATCATAAACAAAATCAGCCGACAGAATCAGAATGTATAATATTGCCGCAACTGCTGCGATAATGAGAGCAAATTTTACAGTTTGCATAGTTGGCATAGCAAATCGTAAACCTCATCAACACTAATTCGCTGCATACAAATATTATCATTGCAACTCGACCAGCGGTTATTATATGCACTCACGCAGGGACTGCAGGGAATATCCTTCCAGATAATGTGAGAACGAGACGAATTTGCACCGAACAACAGCGGCGTTTCCGGCCCGAATAATGTTATGACCTGAATTTCCGTCAGGGTTGCGAAATGAGCCGGCCCGCTGTCGTTGGTTACAAGTATGTCAGCCAAACAATACAGCAGCATCAGTTGTCGCAGCGTTGTTTTGCCAGCCATTGAAAAACATCGCTGTGAACCGACTGCTGCGACAAGCTTTTGCGTATGTTCAGTTTCGTCAGGCGTGCCTGTAAAAGCCACATACACCGCGGGAGATTTTTCGATTAACCGGCGGGCAAGTTCCACATACCGCTGGACAGGCCAGCGACGCAGCGGCAGCATATCGGACGCGTTGGGGTTGAGCAGAACAAGCGGAGAAAAGCTGCTCGTTCCCGCCTCTTTTGCAAGTACCGCCCTAAATTCATTCAATTCCTCCCGGCCGGGTATAAAACGCGATTCTACAGAACTAAGCTTTGGCAGGTTCATATTCAATCTCGGCATATCTTCGGCAGGCAGATTTATCGCATCAACCATTACCTCAAACATAAGGCTTGTATGCAAATGCGGATTATAGTTCAGCCGATGCGTCATTAAATCGCCGCGATACGGCGATTCATCTGCAAAACTGTGAAGGCCCACCCGTATACCGGCTCCGCTCAGCCAGGTCAAAATTGCTGAACTTCGCGCAAAAAATTCAAAATCTACTGCTGCGTCAATGTGCAGTTTTCGGATACGATGCAAAGCCGCGATTGTGCCGAAAAGCATCGAAATAAAATTGCTGTCGGGAATCGTTATGACGTTCTGTTGAGGAATAATATTCATTATATCGAGGATAAAACGGTTTTGCTCAAAAACCAGGAAATACACATTTTCCTTTCCTGCTATTTCTACTGCGTGTCGGATTGCGGCATCAGCGAGAACGGTTGCTCCTTGTTCAGCAAGTTTAACAAAAAGTATACGTTTGATTTTTTGCGGCCGGGATTTTTGTGGAAAAGGCAGCAAGTTGCGGCACTTGCGGATAACCGTCAGGACAAAACATATCGGCTCGCCAAGCCAATGGTCAATTCGTCGCATTGTCGTTATTTTCACCCAAAAACTCCCGACAAGTTTCTCTTAATCAAAACAGTATTCTCCTGCCCTGTTATAAAAATATACTCCAATAGACATAAAAAGTCAAATGAGACAATTGTTGCCGAGATTAAGGACCGCACTAAGGCTTGCCTGCTTTCTTTTCGTTTTCTGTGTCTTTGTTTTGGAGCTTTTGTTTTTCGGACAAGGCAAGGTTGAGACTGTTTCTTGCATCTGTGTCATTTGGGTCGATTTGAACGGCCTGTTCAAAATGTGCTATGGCCTGGTCTATTTTGCCCTGCTGCGCCAGAATCCGCCCGAGATGATAATGTGTCAGGGCAGAGTTAGGGTCGAGCCGCAGCGCTTCAGTAAGGTGTGCGACAGCTTCATCGAGTTTGCCCTGACAACTCAGGGCGAAACCTATATTGGTATGGGTATCAGCAGAATTTGGGTCTATTCGCAGGGCCTGGGTAAAATATTTAACGGCTTCATCAAACCTGCCCAGTTGACCAACTATAGTGCCAAGAATATTTAACGTATTCGGGTCGTCCGGTTTTATCTGAATACATTTTCGATACTCTTCAGAAGCTTCGCCGAGTCTGCCTGTCTCGCGCAAGATATAACCCAGCCAGATATGCGCCATAAAGCCTTCAGGTTTGATTCGGACAGCCTCGGAACAATGGTAAATAGCCTCATCCAGCCTGCCCTGCTCGCGCAGGGATTCTGATATGCTAAGGTGCATTGTATAATTGTCCCCGGTTACATCAAGGGCGTGTTGAAATAAAATCTGGCTGTTCCGCCAATAGCCGAGCTGAAAATAAGTATATACCGCTAAAACCAAAACAATCAGTATCGCCGAGACGGCAAGTGCGATTTTTTTATATCGCCATTTTGCCAGCAGTTCCGGCATTCCCCAGGCAATGATAATGAATAAGCCTGTCAGGGTGACGTAGCTGTAGCGGTCGGCCAAGGCCTGGTCGCCAACTTGAACGAGGCCGATAACAGGCACAAGCGTTCCAAGATACCAAAACCAGCCCGTAACAAGATATTTATGATTTCTGGCAAAACGAAAAACAAGAACCGTTACAATCAGCAGAAAGATAGCTGATATCACAGCAATGGGAACCGATACATTCTGGCCGGGGTGCGGATAAAATACCGCCAAATGAGTAGGCCAAATCATCTTGATAATGTATTGCACATAAGAAATGAAAGTATTGGCGAAACGGACAGGAAGGCTGCAATTTTCCAGTGTGTGCGCCGCCCCGCCTCTCTTCTGGGCAATGAAAGTAACTATACACGATGCGAGAACTACCGCAAACAGTGGAATTTTTTCAATGAGCAGCCGGGACAGCGAACGCTTTGTGCCAAGCCTTTCCAATGGCCAATAATCCAAAAGCAAAAGTACAAAAGGCAGAGTAACCAGCATAGCCTTTGCCATCAGGCCAAGAGCAAGGAATACAATCACCAATAAATAGTTGGCAATCTTTGGGCGACCGACAAAACGAACATAGGCCCACATCGTAAGCATCCAGAAAAAAGTGCTCAGGACATCTTTGCGTTCAGAGACCCAGGCAACAGACTGAATGTGGA
Source organism: Sedimentisphaerales bacterium (assembly GCA_049691175.1). Lineage (GTDB taxonomy): Bacteria > Planctomycetota > Phycisphaerae > Sedimentisphaerales > UBA12454 > JAPLMW01. Next base: position 8,527 of record JBAVNP010000233.1, on the reverse strand, counting down.
GCGGATGAAGAGCAAATAAAGCCGCCACAAAGGCGCTTGACCAGAGTGCACCTGTCATTTTTTTCAGGACAATGAAGAGGAGCAAAGTATTTGCGATGTGAAAAATAAGACTAACGAGATGATGACCTCCTGCGTTGTTGCCGAAAAGCTGCCAGTCCAGCATATGCGAAAACCATGTTAAGGGATGCCACATACACCAGTCCTCGTTGTAGAAGGCCCATTTAATGGTTTTCAGTGTTATGCCGGCCTGGACGTCCGGATTTTTATAGACCATGGCAGGGTCGTCATAATTAACAAACTCAAAGCTGTGCACCTGATAAAAAACGACAAAGGTGGTTAGCATCAACGTCAGGTAAATTAAAAAAGACCAGTTCCTGTTTGAGTTCGTATCCATACTATCTCAAAAAATAACTCCGGCAAATTCCCATCTTTGTGCTATTTAACCATAAAAACGTAACGTTTGGTTTGAATTTATCTGGGATTATTGCCGTGTTACGGACAAGCAATACCGCACTAACCTTTTTGTTTTCAGGCACTTCAATAGCTCCGGCAACACTTCAAATATATCTTGATTGCCTGTCAAACACAAGAACTTTTGTCTGGAACATTGACAAACCCGGCATAACTGATAGAATCATTCTGTTTCTATGATTTTCCCTGCGACGTTTATTCTCTCAAAAAAACAAAAGTTCATATAACAGCACTTTTAAAGATGCAGGATGAAAGAAAAGACCAAAATAGCCTTTGCTTACAGTAATATTACCCACAATACCGAAGGGCTTATGGCCGGTATTACCGATTATATTCGTGACAAAGGCCACTGGCAGTTAATCGTCTGGCCCGAAAGCTCGAAGGAATCTCTGTTGTTTCTCAAACAAAGAGGCTGCAAAGGCGCTTTTGTAAGCACACAGACAACCACAAAAGCAAAAGAACTTTTGCAGATTGACATACCTATTATAGCGCTATCAACGCTGCAAAACGTGTCCGACCTGCCGTATATCACCGCCAATTCCGAAAGTGTTGCCGGAATGGCCGGTGAGTATTTTCTGAAAAAGAAATTCAAAAACTTCGCGTTTTTCGGTCTGACACAGGCAAAATGGTCTCTCGATAGAATGGAATTTTTTTCCAGGTATCTTGCGGAAGAGGGGTATGAGGTTCGCAAATACGAAGAACAAATACCAATTATAAGCGATTTCGTTCCCTTTACAACTCAATGGATAAACATCACTCTCAACACAGGCCAGCAAAAACTGATAGAATGGCTTGGCCATCTGCCTAAGCCGGTAGCTATACTGGCCAGTTGTGACCTTTTCGCCTGTCACTTAATCAACATAGCAAATGAGGCCAAATTCAATGTGCCGGACGAAGTCGCCATCCTCGGCGTTAATGATGACCGTGCGCTGTGTAATATCTGTGACCCGCCGCTGTCGAGTGTAGCCCTTAACTTTAAAAAAGCCGGCTACGAATCGGCCAAACTGCTCGATAAAATAATCTCCGGCCAGCAGACTATGGCGGGGCAATGTATAGAAATCCAGCCGACACATATTGAAAATCGCGGTTCAACAGATATTTTCGCAATCGACGACCCCGAAATCATACAAGTCCTCAAATACATCAAGCAAAACAGCAACAAACCTCTTCAGGTGGACGAGATAGCAAGCCACGTTTATATAAGCAAGCGTTCCCTGCAATTGAGGTTCCGCAAAGCGATGGGCAGGTCAATACACGACCAGATAGTTCAGGCTCATTTTGATATTGCGAAAGCTTTATTGATTGAAACAAATCTGCCGATTGACGAAATAGCCGGCCGGTCAGGATTTCTTTATACATACAATATGCGGCGAGCCTTTAAACAAACCACCGGTATGCTGCCGCAAAAGTACCGCCAGCAACAACGCCCGGAATAACCCATACGTATTATCCGAAATAACATTCTCAAGCAGGTTTCGGGAAAAGTCTTTTTTGTGCAAAAAAAAGCGAATTTGCGCAAATTATCACTAACATTTACAATATGCTTGTCTTTTAGTCGAATTCTCTGGTATAATAATATTGGGTATAAGTGGGTTGTTAATTTATTGACTGTTCGGAGGCAAAAGTGATGAAAAGAACATTAGTTCTGATAGGACTTCTTGTAAGTTCGTTATTATACCCTGTATTTCCTGTTTCTGCCGTGGACGGTTTCGGTCGATATACTACAGGCGGAGCAGACGGAACTGTTGTCACCGTTACCACCGCTGCGGATTTGGCAAGCTATGTCGGAATAATAGATACGCCGTATATTATACAAGTTTCAGGTACCATCGACCTCAATTCACTCACAGATAAAAAAATCAGCATTCGGTCGAACAAGACCATCAGGGGTATAGGTGAAAATCCGACAATTATAGGCAGTCTGGCCTTTAAAAAAGGCTCTTCCAATGTAATCATCGAAAGGCTGAACATCACTGCTCCAAACGGCTACGGCGAAGGAGACGGCATCAGCGTAAAGGAAGATATTAACAATGTTTTCATTACCAAGTGCACTATCTATAACTCCTATGACAGCTGTCTCGACATTACCAGAAGGTCCGACTGGGTCACCGTCTCATGGTGCAAGTTCTATTTTACTTCTATGAACAGCAACAATGACCGCGTAACTCTCATCGGTAGCAGTGACGACGCCACTGATGACTCTGGCAAGCTCCACGTCACCTTCCATCATAATTGGTACGGCTCTTTCTGCTGGCAACGAATCCCTTCAGTACGTTTCGGCCGGGCTCATATCTATAACAACTACTACAATTGTCCAAACGACCTCTACTGCGTCCGCACACGCTTATATGCCGAGTGCCTCGTCGAGAACAACTACTTCAAAGATGTGCAGAATCCTTGGGAACGTTATGTCTCATCGGCAGGTGGCGACCCCGGTAAACTTTATGCTGCCGGCAACATCCTGGATAATGTCACCTGGAACGTCCATGAATCGGGAGTCTTTCTTATCGACGGTAATGACACCGTCTTTGAGCCGAATTATTCCTACACACTTGATGACGCAAATGATGTACCAGCTATCGTACAATACGGCGCCGGTGCCGATGGCAAAGAAGGCACTCCGCCTCATTGGTTTTATGGCCCTTACGGCGACTTCGACCGCAGCGGGTTTGTAGGTATGAACGATTTTTCACAGTTTGTCGGATATTGGCTGGTTAACGATTGCAATCAGCTCTCCGACGCAGACTACAACGGCGACTGCATAGTCAATTTCTATGAATTTGCTCTCTTTGCTGAAAACTGGCTCTATATACCGCCTGATATCACACCCCCGGCAGCACCAACAGGTCTTTGGGCAGCAGGCGGCAATGGAACCGTTTCGCTTGACTGGGCCAACAATAATGAATCCGACTTGGCCGGTTATAATATATATCGTTCGACGACATCAGGCAGCGGCTGGAGCAAATTGAACGGCTCACTTCTGAGCGACTCAAATTATATCGACAATAGTGTTGTAAACGGAACGATGTATTACTATGTCGTAACAGCGACAGATACATCTTCCGAAGAATCCGGCAATTCGGTCCAGGCATGTGCCGTGCCTGACAGCAACGGCAATAGCGTTACCCTGCAGGAAAATGCCACAGGTTTCTGCAGCGTGAACGGCAAGGTTGAAAATGAGTGGGCAGGTTACACCGGTGCAGGTTATGCAAATACGGACAACGCTCTGGGCAACGGCATTAACTGGAAAATAAACGTGCCTTCCGACGGCAATTATACTTTTGTATGGAGATATGCCCTTCTTACAGGCGACAGAACAGCCAAGCTGATTGTAAATGGCACTACAGTTGTGCCGAGCATTAGTTTTCCATACAGCGGAGCTGTGACAACTTATATTGTTACATCACCAGTCGATGTAAACTTAACTGCAGGTATAAAAGACATACGTCTTGAAGCAACAACTGCCGATGGGCTGGGTAATATCGATTATATGAAGGTAACCGGTAATAATCCTGCGGCGGCAGGCTGTAATTAACAGAATTTTTACTATTTTTCGAAGGCAAAAGTAATGAAAAGAACGATTTTCTTAGTGGAACTTATTGTAATTTCATTCCTTGCCGCAAATGCAATAGCGATTCCTGCATTTCCCGGCGCTGAGGGATATGGCGCTGTAGCGACAGGCGGCCGCGGCGGTGTCGTTTATGAGGTAACCAATCTGAGCGATTCCGGCACCGGTTCGTTGCGAGCTGCGCTTAACCATAACACAACACGAACAATTGTATTCAGAGTTTCAGGAACGATACACCTGACATCAAACCTGAGCCTTTATTACGGCAATGTTACCATAGCCGGCCAAACTGCGCCCGGCGATGGAATATGCATTGCAAATGGATCTTTATACGCCGGTTATACCAATGTCATTATTCGCTACATTCGCTGCAGGCTCGGTGACCAGTGGCCCAACGGCTCTGATAACGACGACACTGATGCCACGTGGGGGCGATACGGCGACAAGATAATCCTGGACCATGTTACAGCAAGCTGGTCGGTTGATGAGACATTTTCTTATTATCTCAACCAAAACTTCACCGCACAGTGGTGTATGATGACGGAGAGTCTGTATAACTCGCACCATGAAAAAGGCCCTCACGGCTTCGGCGGAATCTGGGGCAACACAAACAGCTCCTGGCATCATAATCTTTTGGCACATCATAGTTCACGAAATCCGCGAATTGACGGCGAAGTAGGAACGCACAATGTCGATTTGCGCAACAATGTGATATACAACTGGGGCTACAACAGTTGCTACGGCGGTGACGACGCTAACGTAAACATAGTAAAATGCTACTATAAGTATGGGCCTGCGACAGGCAGCGGTGTCAAAGACCGCATTGTCAACCCGAGTCTGACAAAAGACGCCAATGGCAATCCGATTATTCCACACCGATATGGCTGGTGGTATGTTACCGGCAATTATGTTGATGGATATCCTGCCGTTACATCGAATAACTGGCTTGGTGTTGACCCGGAAGGCGGCGATATTGAAAAAAATCTCTGTTATTCAGCGACGCAGTTTCCTGTAGCGACTACATATCCTGTTACCGAGCAAACGGCAGAGGAAGCCTATAATTATGTCCTCAACAATGCAGGCTGCTGTCTTGTGCGCGACTCTATAGATACGCGCATCATTAACGAGGTTGCAACCGGTACTGCAACTTACGGCGGCGCTTATGGTGCACACACAGGTATTATAGATTCGCAAACGACTGTCGGTGGCTGGCCAACGTTAAATTCTCTCCCCGCTCCGACAGATACCGACCACGATGGTATGCCGGATGCGTGGGAAACGGCGAATGGGCTTAGCCCGACCGATGCGGCCGACAGAAATTATTATACGCTTAGTACAGATTACACAAACCTTGAGGTTTATCTCAACAGCCTTTGTCGCTATCCTTACGCCCCCATGCCAAATCCGATGACTTTCTCGGTAGCGCCTTACGCCGTTGACGGCTGCTCAATCGCTATGACCGCTACCACTGCTACATGCGGCGCCGACGGTGTTGAGTATTTCTTTACCTGCTATACATCCGGCGGCCATTCCTCCAGCTGGCAAACCAGCCCATCCTACACAGATATCGGCCTTATACCAGCCACAATCTATACCTACACCGTCAAAGCCCGCAACCAGACTCAGCCTATCTTTACAGGCGCTGAGTCGAACTCCGTCTCTGTAATGACTATTGCGGTCAATGACTTCAATGCGCCGCTGCCTAATCCGATGACCTGGGCAGTTGGGCCGCATGGAACTGACCTCTATTCAATATCAATGACCGCCACAACCGCAACCGACGACACCAGCGGCGTTGAGTACTATTTCGCAAATCTTACAGTTCCAGACCACAATTCCGGCTGGCAGGACAGCGCAACATATACTGATACCGGCCTTGCGCGAGACTCTGAATACACCTACACTGTAAAAGCACGCGATAAGAGCCCCAATCATAATGAGACGGCGGTGTCCGACCCTTGCACAGGGATGACTCTGCCTGACACGACGGCTCCTGAGCCGAATCCGATGACATTTGCCGTTGCTCCGTATGCACTGGATATTAACTCTATCGCTATGGTTGCCACAACTGCAACTGATATCAGCGGCGTCGAATATTTCTTCGCCAATATAACCGACCCAAACCATAACTCCGGCTGGCAGGATAACACTGACTATACTGATACCAACCTTATCAACGACACGACTTATTCCTACAGCGTCATAGCCCGCGACAAGAGCTTGGGCCAAAATGAAACCGCCTGGTCCAGCGAGGCAAACGCAACGACTGTGCAATACACTTGTTCCGGCGCTATCGACTCAGACTTAGATAACAACTGCAAAGTTGATTTTATAGACTACGCATTGCTGGCAAGCCATTGGAACAAGGTGCTGCCAATCAACGATATTGTTGTCAACGGCACATTCGATACAGATATCATACCCGGCTGGCAGATATTCGACCTGCCTTCGGCCGTGGGCTATTATTTCACGGTCATATATGGCGTCTATGACGGCAACCCGGCCGGCTCTGCCCTGGTGTCAAGCGATCAGGCAGATACCGGAACCAGCGGTCATTACTTCTATCAGGTGATGCCGGTCGACGCGTGCGCCCAGTATAAGCTCTCGGCTGATTGGATGGGCGATATCTCAGGCGCCGGCTATGTAGAATCAGACCCATGCAATCTCAGCAACTGGGCACAAGTGCTGGTGGCATTTGAAACCAGCGCCGACGCCAATGCGTGGACGGTATGGACAGATGCGAATGCGGTTATGTACGGTAAAACCTTCGGAGTTGCTAACCAGAACATAGACTCGTCCGGCACGTGGTTTGAATGGGAGCCGATAACGGCATCACAGATAAACGGACCTGCTGACGGCCTGTTCACGGCGAGCGGCGACTATATGGTGGTTGCGTTCAGTGTCGGCGGCCTGCCGGATTCCGGTCCAGGCTACTTCTATGCCGATAACGTGAAGGTGGAAGGAACCGGATGTTCACCGGCAGACTTAAATGGCGATTGCAGCTTTGACTGGCTGGACATAGAGCAATTCGCAACGGACTGGCTGAGCTGCAACAGGAATCCTGCCAGCGAATGTATGCTGCCATAATCCATACTTCCGAACCGGGTTTTTGGTATAATATAGTTGGTTCTATAGGGCTCATAATTTTTTAGGAGGTATTGGAAGATGAAAAGATGGCTGGAAGAGTAACAAAGGATAGTTTAAAAAGATAAACCAGACGGCCTGCAGGATTAATTCCTGCAGGCCGTTTTCATTTTTGTCAGAAGAGATAATTCTATTTTCTCATTCGATATAGGGTTTACCCGCCTTATACAAAACCAGCCTGTTCTCAATCTTCTCCTTAAGCGTCTGCTTTTCGGAAGATTGGCATAATTCCAAGGCCTTGTGGGCCGTTCCAATAGCCTTATCGAAGTCGCCTGCCGCGGCATAAGAGACAGCAAGGGTATCCAAAAGGTCAGGTTTTTTATAGTTAGTAAGTTCACAGGCCCGCTGAGCAAGTTTGACTGCCCTGCCGGGATTGTAAACTGCGGTTTGTTTGCTCGCGGCCAGATACCAGGCCAACTGGTTCATAGGCTCAAACCAGTCAGGAGATACTTGCAGCGATTTCTCGAAATGCGCGACAGCTTCTTCAATTTTATCCCTTTTTGCCAGAATCCGCCCGAGATAATAATGAGACACCGCAAAGTCAGGATCAAGCCGCAGCGATTCGGTAAGATGCTCAACAGCCTCATCATACTTGCCCTGAATAGTTAGGACGCTGCCGAGGTTACCATGAGCAAGGGCAAAATGCGGGTCCAATTCAATCACCTTTCTATAATAAACAGCGGCCTCATCTATTTTTCCCACCTTACAAAGGGCATTGCCGAGATTGTTGAGAGTGCTGACATCATCAGGATTAATTCGAATGGCCTGCAAATAATGATCAATACCCTCATCTACCCTGCCCTGCCAGCACAAAGGCTCCGCAATACAAAAGTGCGCCATATAGTTATTCTTAGTTACATCAAGAGCATGCTGAAATAAAGCCAGACTGTTTTGCCAATAATCAAGCTGAAAATAAGTATGTATCGACATAGCCCCAATTACCAGCACCGCTGACGAAGCAAGTGCGGCCCTTTTATATCGCCATTGTGCCGCCAGCTCCGGCAGGCCCCAAGCAACGACAATAAATAAACCTGTCAGGGTAATATAACTGTAGCGGTCAGCAAATGCCTGCTGACCAACCTGTACCAGACCTATAACAGGTACAAGCGTGCCGAGATACCAAAACCAGCCGGTAACAAGATATTTATGATTTCTAGCAAAACGAAAAACAAGAACCGTTACAATCAGCAGGAAGATAGCTGATATTACGGCATAAGGAATTGAAATATTTCGGCCGGGGTGCGGATAAAATACAGCCAGGCGAAGAGGCCAAATCGTTTTGATAATGTACTGCATATAAGAAATGGGGGTGTTCGCCAGACGGATAAGAAAACTGTATTTTCC
>JBAVNP010000232.1:0-3409 GCA_049691175.1 Sedimentisphaerales bacterium | reverse complement strand
TCGACAGGCCCATCGCCTTCGCTGACGGCATGTTCCGTATATCCGTCGACAGCAAGTTTTATCGTGGCCTGGCTTGTCATTTTGCCTGAGGAATTTTTCTCAACGGTTACATGAAACTTCTCCAGCTTGAAAAATGGTTTGTGTGTCCCCATTATTTTTTTTACCAGCAGCTCGAAGCTCGCTTCAGCCGCCTCGAACTGGTAGCCTTTGTTTTCGAGTTCCTGAACCTCGTTGAGTATTTTCTGGGCAAGCTGTTTATCCTGTGCGATATTTGCCTTTTCTAATTTCGCCAGGATATTCGCCTTGCCGGAAAGCTCTGAAATAAGAAATCTTCTTTCATTTCCGACAACAGCCGGTTCGATATGCTCGTAAGTCTTTTTGTTTTTACGCAGTGCGTCCACGTGCAGGCCGCCTTTATGCGCAAACGCGCTTTCGCCCACATAAGGCATATTCGTAACCGCCGGCAGGTTTGCGATTTCGAATAAAAACCGCGATGTCTCCGTCAGCATTTTTATCTTATCTGCTCCTAAAACTTCAAACCCCATCTTCAGGGCGAGATTCGGAATAATTGTGCACAAATTCGCGTTGCCGCACCTTTCGCCCAGCCCGTTTATTGTGCCTTGAACATGCCGCGCGCCTGCCTGCACCGCCGCCAGCGAATTTGCAACCGCGCAGTCCGTATCGTTATGGCAGTGAATGCCGATGAGGATTTTGCCGAATTTTTGTTTTACCGTTTTTGTTATTTCATAAACTTCGCTCGGCAGACATCCGCCGTTGGTCTCGCAAAGCGCGATTGTATCCGCCTTGGCGTCTATGACCGCGGCGATGACTTTCAGAACATATTCGGGGTTTCTTTTGAAACCGTCGAAAAAATGCTCCGCGTCGAAAATTACCTCAAGCCCTTTGCGTTTCATATACTCTACCGACTCGGCGCAAATGATAATATTGTCTTCAAGACTGCAGCGCAAAACTTCCGTTACATGCATATCCCAGCATTTTCCGACAAGTGTCGCCACCGCCGTTTCACAGGCCAAAATTGCATTTAAAGATGCATCGTTTTCCACTGTCGCATCAGCTCTGCGGGTATTGCCGAACCCTGCTATTTTCGCAGGGGCAAGATTGAGTTTCGCCGCTTCCAGGAAAAAGCGCATTTCTTTCGGATTGCTCGATGCGTATCCGCCTTCGATATAATCGAAACCCAGCTTGCTTAAGTGCTTTGCGATTAAGAGCTTATCGTCAAGCGAAAAGCTGATGCCTTCAGCCTGCATCCCGTCTCGCAAAGTGGTGTCATATATCTTGATTCTTTCCATAACCGGATTTTATCCCGCACCGTTTTTTATTCAATAATTTTTTTGGTGCGGGGTTTTATTTATCCTATCCTTAAAAGTAAAGGCAAAATATGCTTGGTGCCTTCGTGGCTATTATCCAAAATTCAGCACCGCGAATTTACCTCTGTATTTTTTCGCTGCTTCGTCGTATGCCTTTACCGACTGTTTTTCTTATTCGATGTTGGAAGTTCGATGTTGAATGTTCGACGTTCCTTACTTCTTCTTTTTCCCTTTTTTTCTTCCGCCGGCCGGCATTGCCTTGAGTATCTTTTTTAACCCTTCTTTTAATCTCTTCTCAACCTGTTTTCTCAGTCCCGCCAGTTTCTTCTTTACCTTTTTTAGGGTTTTGACATCGGAAGGCGGCAGTTTGAATGATTTTTCAAGGTCTTTTTTTATTATGTCGGAAATTTGAGAGCTTATCTTTTCGATGTATCTCGCTACGCCTGTTTTGGTTTTACGTTTTCTCTTTTTCGCCATTGTATTACTCCTTTTAATTTAATCTTTACCCCGTGAGATGTCCCTTAGGGACTATCCTTCTGGGGCAAAATCCTTTTAACTCCCTTATTTTCTACCATTCTCATCTCTTTGTCAAAACTTAATCGGTCGTTTGAATCTTTGTTCAGGGGTTAGCCCTGCCAATACCTTGGCAGGGTTCGTTTTTTTACTAGCGACTAAATACCAGCACCCCTTCATAACTTATTGCAATGCAAGGACTTACAAAAAGATGAATTTTAATAAAGAATATGTTTGACTCAATTCTAAAAAGGCACTATCATACTGAACTGGACAGCGGACGAGTTATCGCTTTGAAGGCGTTCTCGACCGCTGTTTTTTGTCGGCTCTTTTAAAAGTTAACAGTTGTACCACGATGCAGCGAAAGTGTGGCACTGCCAATGGTTACGCAACCTTGGCAGAATGCTTTAAAATTGGTGTGTGGCTTGCAATAGGCGAGTCGCATATTTTTCAACACTTTCGATGCGTAAAGCGAATGTGTTGAGCCTATTAAACAATTCCTGTCCGAAAGGACAGAGTTGATAAACAAACTCGAAGAGTTTGATCCTGGCTCAGAACGAACGCTGGCGGCGTGGCTAAGACATGCAAGTCGAACGGACTATGCTTTACTGTGTAGTTAGTGGCGAAAGGGTGAGGAATGGACAGGTAACGTGCCTTGAACTTCGGAATAGCGCCGTTAGCAGCAATGCTAACTACCGAAAGGGGCGATAATACCGGATAATGTTATCTTTCGAATGTGAGATAACCAAAGATTCATCGGTTTGAGAGCGGCCTGTTTCCTATCAGCTTGTTGGTGAGGTAACGGCTTACCAAGGCTACGACGGGTAGCTGGATTGAGAGATCGATCAGCCACATCGGGACTGAGACACTGCCCGGACCTCCACGGAGGGCTGCAGTAACGAATATTGGGCAATGGGCGCAAGCCTGACCCAGCGACGCCGCGTGTAGGATGAAGTTCTTCGGAATGTAAACTACTGTCAGGGTTATGAAAGTCTTCGGATTGATCTAACCCAAAGGAAGTCATGGCTAACTCTGTGCCAGCAGCCGCGGTAATACAGAGATGGCAAGCGTTGTTCGGAATCACTGGGCTTAAAGCGTGTGTAGGCGGAAAAGTGTGTGTTTTGTGAAATCCCTCGTCTTAACCGAGGAATGGCTTGGCAAACTACTTTTCTTGAGGTAAACAGGGGTGCCTGGAACTCTTGGTGGAGCGGTGAAATGCGTAGATATCAAGAGGAACGCCTGTGGAGAAGACGGGGCACGAGGTTTATTCTGACGCTGAGACACGAAAGCGTGGGGATCGAACGGGATTAGATACCCCGGTAGTCCTGGCCGTAAACGATGTCCACTAGGTTGAGGTTCTTTTGACGGATCCTCGGCCGGAGCTAAAGCGTTAAGTGGACCGCCTGGGGAGTACGGTCGCAAGGCTAAAACTCAAAGGAATTGACGGGGGCTCACACAAGCGGTGGAGCATGTGGTTCAATTCGAAGCAGCGCGCAGAACCTTACCTGGGTTTGACATGATTGGATGGCTTTCTGGAAACAGAGTAGTCTGCCCGCAAGGGTGAAACT
>JBAVNP010000231.1:0-5443 GCA_049691175.1 Sedimentisphaerales bacterium | reverse complement strand
GGTCGCTATGGCGGAAATTATCCAGCAGTTTGCGGCCATTGGCAAGGGAACTGTCCGGTGTAAAAGTTACGGATGCGGCAATAGACCTGAAGATTTTTTCGGCAAGGTCAATATCGCGGCCTTTCTGGGTCACCTCAAGCGTTAAAGTTCTGCCGTCAGGCAATTGAGTTATGCCGCTAAAAAGCAGAATCGGCGTTTTTTCGGAAGCGATTCTGGCGTAATCGAAAGGGAATTGTCCGAACTGTTCTGAACCGGTTTTTTCGATAGCGCCTCCGATGTCCGAAGCCTGAGCCTCGAATCTTTCAACAACTGTTTTCTTAAACGGCACAAGAAAGTACCGCCAGCTTATTGACACTGCCGTATCACTGTTTATCTGCAAAATACAGGAGAGCCGAAATTCGCTGTCGTCATATTCAAAACCTTCCGAAAGCTGTTTAAAACCGCCGCTTTTCGGGACAGAAACAGACAAACCTGTGCCCTGCAGGACGATGGGTTTTGACAATTTAAAACCGGCCCGCCAGGAGACAATCAATTTCGCGGCCAGAAGGCCTATCAGCAGCAAAATAAGCAATGCAACTTTATCAAAACCGAAACGTCTTAATTTTTCACTTTCGATCATATTTTCCCTTACAATTTTTTTGCTTGAGACTATCGGGCAGGGTCAGAATAAAATCTCTGATTTGGTCGCGTGTTTTTCGAAAGGCGTCCATTATTACTTCTTCATCACCCATAAGAAATGACGGGTCCGCAAAAGGCTTGTGTATAAGTTTTGTTTTGCCGCCGAATAGCGGACAATTTTCTTTTGCGTTGTCGCAGAGTGTAATTACATAATCGAAATCAATCCCGACAAGCTCATCGATGTGTTTTGGGAACTGCTCTGAGATGTCAACATCTGCCTGGGCCATAACTTTTACTGCTCTTGAGCTTAAAGCAGCAGGGAAAATGCCGGCAGAGAAGGCTTCAATACAATCGCTTTTAAGCTTCCTTGCCCAGCCTTCAGCCATCTGACTGCGGCAGGCATTGCCGGTGTACAAGAATAATATGTTCAGTTTTTCTTTTTTCATAGGATTTAACCCCCCACCGCAGGGGTGGGGGCTAAACAGTGAATTTATTTTAATGACTCAACAGCGGATTTACCAGCCAGAAAACCGCTGGAAAAAGCGAATTGCAGGTTATATCCGCCGCAGGGGCCGTCAATATTGATTACTTCGCCGGCGAAAAACAGGTTTTCGCACAGTTTTGACTGCATAGTTTTACAGTCGATTTGCGAGGTATCGACACCGCCTCTGGTTACTGTGGCTGTTTCAAGCAAGTCGGCAGATACCGCTATGAGTCTGAAGTTTTTCAGCGTTTCAATAAGCGTCATTCTGTCTTTTTTCGTAAATTGTCCTGCAATGATATCCGTAAACTTATAGTTGCTGCATATAATTTCCGCAAGAGCTTTTGGCGTATATTGAGCGATTGTCGAGGCGATATTTCTTTTTGGGTATTGCATAAGGTCTTCTGTAAGTTTTTTATCAAGCTGCTTGTGTGTTATGTCAGGCAGCAGGTCTATCGACAGTTCAACACTGTGTTTTTCACTGAGCCGGTCTGTAATAAATCGGCTCAGGTCGAGAACAGCAGGTCCGCCAATGCCGTTATGAGTAAACATCATCGGGCCGGATAAGGATATTTTTTTACCGTCGATTTTGCAGCTTATCTCAACTTTTTCTATTCCAATGCCGGCGAGCGATGAGCAGAATTTTTCTGCCGTTACAAGCGGAACAACACTGGCCTTTGGCTCTATGATTTTATGGCCGAGGCTTTCGGCGAATCTGCAGCCATCGCCGGTTGAGCCTGTCTGCGGCCAGCTTGCGCCGCCAGTAGCGATTATCAGAGACTTTGCCGAGATTGCAAATTTTTCCGACAGGATTATAAAAACATCTCTGTCCTTCCTGACCGATTGAGCTTTTTTGCCATAGAGTATTCTGATGTCAGGTTTTTTCAGTTCTTCAGTCAATATTTGCTTAACATCGCTTGAACGCTGGCTTTTTGGGAATACACAGCCGTCTGGTTCTTCGACTGTTTCAAGGCCGCGGCGGCGGAAAAAATTTCTCAATTTCTGCGGCGGGAATTCATAAATACAGTGGCGGACAAACCTGTCGAATGGTTTGAATGCCTTTATAATCTCGTCGGCTGAACCTGTATGCGTAAGATTACATCTACCCCGGCCGGTCAGCAGAAGTTTACGTCCCGCGGTTGTGTTCGACTCAAGAATTATAATTTTTCCTGAGCGTTCGGCAGCGGCAATAGCTGCCATCATACCTGCCGGCCCTGCGCCAATTATACATAAATCTGTTTCAATCATATTTGTTTTGAAAAAAAGCAGGCTTGAGTTTAACATAACCGGCTTAAAACAATGAAAGAAAAATCTGAAAAAATTGTGACAAATGAAGGCGGGGCGGCAGAGGTTCTGAAAATCGCTTTTCCGCTGATATTGAGCACCTCGGCGATGACGCTGCAGATGTTTGTGGACAGGGTTTTTTTGATGTGGTACGACCGTGACGCGATGAGCGCGGCGATGCTGGGCGGGATTCTCAGCTTTGTATTCTTCAGCTTCTTTCTCGGCACGGCTACTTACGCCAATACATTTGTCTCGCAGTACGACGGCGCAAAGAGGAAAGAAAGAATCGGACCTGCCGTCTGGCAGAGCGTTTTTTTTTCCATTGCCGCAGGGCTGATAATGGCTGCAATCGCTTTGTTTGATAAAAGACTTATCACCCTTGTCGGCCATCAGCCTAAAATCGCGCATTATGAACTTGTCTATTTCAGGATTCTTCTTGTCGGAGCAATGCCGGGACTTGTGGATTCCTCACTTTCCTGCTTTCTTACCGGCAGGGGGAGGACCTGGATTGTAATGTGGGTCAATGTTGTAAAAACGCTTATCAACGCCGTTCTGGATTATGGGATGATATTCGGGAAGTTAGGTTTTCCAGAGTGGGGCATCGGCGGCGCTGCGATAGCAACGGTAATCGCACATATAGCAGCCTGCATAATTTATTTTGTTATATTTTTACTGCCGGTGTACCGCAGAAATTACGGCACTTCAAATTATGTTTTTGACAAGGAGCTGTTCGGCAGACTTATGAAATTCGGTATTCCCAGCGGCGTGCAGTTTATGCTCGACATACTGGGCTTTACGCTTTTTGTGGTTTTCGTAGGCAGAATTGACGCAGTATCGTTCGCCGCCTCGTCGATGGTTCTTCAGATTAATACTCTTTCGTTTATGCCTATGATAGGTTTCGGTATGGCGACAACTATACTGGTCGGCAGGGCACTGGGAGCGGATAAGCCGCAAATCGCTCAGAAGACAACTTATACAGCGGCCAAGCTGACTTTCGGTTATATGGTTGCTGTGGCTGCGGGCTACTGGCTTTTTCCAAATGTGTTTATGCTGCCGTTCGAGGCAAGAGCTTCGGCAGAGCAGATGGAGGCGATGAGGCCGATAGCCAAAACGCTGCTTTACTTTGTCAGTTTTTACTGCATTTTCGATACCGGCAATATAATATTTTCAGCGGCTCTCAAGGGTGCGGGTGATACAAGATTTGTGATGTGGGTTTCAATTGTTCTTAACTGGCTGATAATGGTTATGCCGAGCTGGGCGGCGATAACTTTTTTGCAGGGCAGGACCGCTTTGTATGCGGCGTGGTGTGCGCTGACAGGTTATGTTTGTGCTCTGGCAATTCTTTTTCTGCTGCGGTTCCTTGCGGGCAAATGGAAAACGATGCGGGTAATAGAGAAAGTGCCGGTTTTGCCGGACGCAATGCCGGCTATGCCCACGGCCGAAGACGGTCTTTAGGCAAATTCGATGTGGGTTTTGAATTTTGCGTCGTTGGTTTGAGAGAAATCGCCGCGGAAATGAGTGCCTCTGCTTTCGGTTCTTGCCTCTGCCGCCTTTGCCATCATCAGACAAACAGTCAGCATATTCTGACACTCCCAGCCCTGCGATGAATCAAAGACTTTGTCAAGCACATACCGCTGCCAGAAACTGATAATCTCCTGAGCTTCGGCAAGCGGCTTTGCGGAGCGGGTTATGCCGACGTTTCGCCACATAAGCGACCTTAGCGAATTAAGCACATCAGCGGTATCGAGCCTGCTTCTGTCGGATTGCGGAACGTCATATCTAAACTTTCGCAGTCCTGCAGCGCCATTGGTTAGACCGCACTGCTGCGCCGCTGCCCGGCCGGCAATCCTGCCGAAGACAAGACCTTCCAGAAGCGAATTGCTGCCGAGCCGATTGGCGCCGTGCAGACCGGTCGAAGCGACCTCGCCGCAGGCAAGAAGATTTGCGATGTTTGTTTTCGCAAGACCGTCAGTTCTTACGCCGCCGACCATATAATGGGCGCTGGGCCGGACAGGTATAAGGTCTTTGCTTACGTCAATATCAAAACTTTCAACAATATCACTGATAAGCGGGAATCGTTTCGCGAAATAGTTTTTGTCGAGATGCCGAATGTCCAGAAAAACGTGTGTAGCATCCGTTTTGAGCATCTGTGTGAGAATTGCTCTGCTTACAACATCGCGAGGGGCAAGTTCTGCGTCTTTGTGGTATTCGGCCATAAAGGCATAGTTATTGATGTCACGCAGAATAGCGCCTTCGCCGCGAAGAGTCTCGGTGATAAGCGCTCTCGATGCGCCTGCGATATAAAGCGTTGTGGGATGAAACTGCATAAATTCCATATCGCGCAAAATAGCGCCAGCGCGAGCAACTATTGCAAGACCATCAGCAGTAGCGACTTCGGGATTGGTAGTCTCACGGTAAAGCCTGCCTGCGCCGCCTGTGGCGAGAATGGTTGTCTTTGCCCAGATGATTTCCAGTGTTCCCTTGTGAGTCTGACCAATTACGCCAAGACAGGCTCCATCGTCATTTGTAATAAGGTCGATTGTATAGTAATTTTCGACAAGAGTTATATTATCAAATTTCCTGACTTTGTTTAAAAGCGCCTGTGCGATTGCCTTGCCGGTGTTATCGCCAAGGGCGTGAGCGACGCGAGCGTGACTGTGGCCGCCTTCAAGCGTGATTGAAATTGAGCCGTCCTTTTGTTTGTCAAATTCGGCGCCCCAGTCAAGCAGTTCTTTTACAAGGCCGGGACCATCCTTTACGACCTGTTCGACGGTATCGCGATTGCATAAACCGCAGCCTGTCGTCAGTGTGTCTTCTATGTGCGAGGCGAAGCTGTCATCGCTGCCGAGCACCGATGCGATGCCGCCCTGAGCGTTCCAGGTATTACTGTCTTCGAGAGTCTTTTTGCAGACCAGCACAACCTCGCAGCCGCCCGCAGCCGCTTCAATCGCCGCACGAAGTCCCGCTACGCCGCCGCCGATTATCAGGCAATCTGTAAATAACTGCTGGGTCGCGGCGGTGTTTATCGGCACAAGATAACGCCGCAAATCTGGTCGTTTC
>JBAVNP010000230.1:0-12974 GCA_049691175.1 Sedimentisphaerales bacterium | reverse complement strand
GAGCCTTATCCGGCTATCACACCGTACGAAAATGAGTTTATCGCATTTTTTATTCCAGCCGACCTCTGCCAGCAAAGGCATATCCAGAACAATAGCCTTTACAGCAGACCGCCGATTATATTCTTTTATAAGTTCCCTTGTCTTTTCTAAAACCCTCGGGTGAATTATCGCATTTATAGCCTTGACTGTCTTTACACCGGAAAAAACCGCTTTAGCCAGCTTTTTCTTGTTAATCCTGCCGGCATCATCAAAGACCTCCCTGCCAAACTTATCTTTAATCTGCTTTTTTACATCTTTGCTGAGGAGAAGCTGCTTAGCTATTTTATCTGCGTCGATGACCACACAACCTCTTTTGACAAGCTCTCTTGCAACAGTGCTTTTCCCCGAGGCGATGCCGCCAAGTATTCCGATTATGTTTTTTCTGCTTTCCTGCACAACAATAATATACTCACTCCTCGGTCTTAAGGCAAATAAACTAAACCGCTGTTTTCAGTTTCTGCCTTTCGACAGCATTTGCGAAAGCTTTCAGAATATAGTTCTGAACAACCTCTTCCCAACTCATATGCTCCGCAAGGTCGTAGCCGGAACGTATCATCTCAACTATTTCGTCATCGTTTTTCGGCAGCCGCGCGAAAATCTCCATAGCGACCTTTTCGCTTACAAAATGTTCAATCTGGTTTCGAATATTCATATCGATTTTGAGCATATCCTCAACACTGTTGAATTTCATCCCCTCAAGGTCTGTGTAATCAGCGATTATTACGTTGCGGTTTTCTTCAAAGCCGCTTATTCTTCTGATAAGCCCTGTACAGCCGCAGACGCTGCTGAACACACAAATTCCTCCGAAGCTCAAAGGTTCTATCTGCGCGATGCCGAAAGGTTCGTAGATGCTCTGCCCGAATTCGACGTCGCTTCCCTTGCGTATGTCCATAAACTCCATATCTTCAGGCATCCTGTGGCCGCATCTGTGCCTGTCAAAGCCGAACTGGTTAATGAAAATCATCTTAATATTTCTGCTCCTGGTGTTAAACTCCTGCACAGCGGCATAAAACGCTGCTTCGCCGCCGCTTAAATCCGGCAGTCCTTCCCGATGCGCCACAGGCCATTGATATTCAGATTCCATTTTTAGAATATCTTTCAGTCTTCTTGGGCCGACTTCTGTGCTAAGCAGAAACATAACGGCGCTTTTGTGCAGAGGTCTAAGCTCTTTTTCTATATGTTCAAGTACCCTCAAATCACGCCAAAGCCCTTTGCTTTTAACCAGCCTTGTTACGTGGGTGAAAATATAATCAGGCCTGAATCCGAGCAGATTTTCACAATACTGCACAAGTTTTGCCTTTGATTGTTTTTTTTCTTCGAGACTGATGTGATAAGCAGGTATGCCGTTATATGCCAGTTCTATATCCGCGGTTTTAAATTCCGGGGCAAGAAATCTTAATTCGTCCGCGATGTAATCGCCGACGGCGAGAATACTGTCGCAGTGTCTTGACGCCTCGACAAGAGTATGCTTGAAATATCCGCCCTGGTCTCCGAAAACTTCCGGCAGGCTGATATTTTTAGCCTGGGCGGCTTTCATAACATTGTAAAACATCGTATCGTGGCCGCTTTGTTCCTCAACGAGTTTTCTGACAGACGCAACCTCATGAGCGTAGAAGGCAGTTTTGAAGCCGCATTCTTCATCAATCTTGGCTGCAAGAGCAGTCGGCATGCCCATAAATTCATGTGCGACAATTATCGCACCCCCATCCCCCTTATGGGCACCTATTGCCTTCAATACCGCTATGGCCGGCGGCGCGAGTCTGACCCATTCATCATATTGCCACAGATGTTCATAGCGATGGCTCATAATCCCAAATTTATGGAATAATTGCCACTTGAAATGGTTAATTGGCGCAGCATTTATCTGCCGGACATCAATCAAAATAACTTCCGGCATACTCTTTATGCCCGTGCGTGTGTCTTCGAAAAGTCTTCTTCCATAGACGATATCGACATTGAAATGCCTCTCTATATGTTTGAATCCAGCCGCATATCCGGTTTTTGCCAGCCCGTCTAAGCTGGAATAAAGCACCTCGCCTCCAACGCCGAGCCGATTTTCTACCGGCCCTTCAGTTGAAAAAAGAGTGCTTACAAGTATCGTCCTTCCCGTATTGTCAAGATATGCCTTGCTGGTAAGGATTCCGTCAAGGACGGCACCGATGCCGCCGATTTTGCCGATAGCTTCGTGGGTTACATGAACAATGTTGGTCTTGCGATCCATTATAACTGCCTTTCCTTCGTAAATACTTCTAAGCCTGGTTGTTATTCCATCGACAAAGACACTATTAAATTATGAAAAAATAAGTCGTGAGAGACTTATTTCGACTTCTGATTCTTCACAACTTTAGTTTTCTTATTCATTTCTTCCGCTTTTTTCGTTTCTTTTGCCTTTTTCGCCTTTTCTAACTTTTCCGCTTCTTTAGCCTGTCTGGCCTTTTCATTTTCTTCCTGCTGCTTTCTCTCTACGACCTCCGGAATGGTCAAAAGCGGTCTTTGAGTAATTTCGTTGAACTTTCCCATTTCAGCATCGTTTGGTCTTTCGCCTTTGTATATATGCGGCGATAGAAGCACAAGCAGCTCGGAACTGTTTTGGACAGTATCTGTGGCCTTGAAGGCTAAACCTACAATCGGCAGGTCTCCAAGGATAGGAAGCTGATTGGTCTGTTTCTGAGTCGTTTTTCGCCGCAACCCGCCGATGACAAGCACCTGTCCGTCTTCCAGCAGCAGCGAACTTTGTATCTTTCTGGTATCAACTATTGGTGTGCCGCTGACGGTGCTGACGGTGCTTATGCCCGTTTGGACATTTTGTTCGGATTCGACATTCAGGAGAATGAATTTGTCGTCCGTTAGTGTCGCCCCTACATTAAGCTTAACGCCGACATTCTTGAATTGTGTGCTTGTCAAACTTCCCCCCTGGCTTGTGTCAGACGTTTCTGAATATGGTATTTCTTCAACGGCTTCGATAGAAGCGGTTTGACCGCTTACAACCATTACGCGGGGGCTGGCAAGGATTTCAATGTTGTTTTTCTGCTGAAGAGCGTGGATTACAGTTCTGATATCGTAGGGCCAGAGAAGCCACAAATCAGAACCGTTGCCGGTAGTATTGAATGCAGTGGCGTTGTCTCTATTACTTGTAGTGCTGGTTGAACCCGGAATCATTTGCAAGCGGTCTGAAAAAGCCAGGTCCTGTCTGAAAACAGCATCGTGGTCTCTGGTGGTAAGCAGGTCCCAGCTAATGCCGAATTCGGTTTCGTCATCGAGTTTTACATCTACAAGAACAACCTCAATCATAATCTGGTCTGGTTTTTTGTCGATTGCGCGAATCTTGGAAACTATTTTTTCGACGTTTTCATTTGTATCGCAGATTATCAAAGAATTGCCCTTCGCATCCGGCTCCATACTGCCGTAAGTGCCGGACATATTTGAGATAGAGGCCTTGAGGCTTTTCGCATCGAGAAACTTCAGGGTAACAGACTCGACAAAAAGTTCCGGTTTTGGTTCGTCCGTCTTTACCTGCAGCGTCTGAGTCTGTGCCTGTGCCTGTTTTGCCATAAACTGCGCAAATGGATTGCTCTGACTTATTTTGCTTATGTCAATTTCGTTCGTGTCTTCACCGCAGGCAGCAAGGGCAAAACCTGTAATAATTAACGCCGCTATCACTGCTATGCCTCGGCGGACAAACTTTTTATTTTTTAGTCTTAACATAGTTTTCAATCTCCTTAATTTCTAATGTATATATACTCAAAGATAAATCGCATACAAGAGAACCTGTCGTCTGGTCTTTTAGACGAATGTTTATCATATCAATCCACACCTTTTCTTTTCTGTTTTGCAGAGAATCAAGGAATTTTACAATATCCTGATACTGACCCGAAATAGTCAAATTCACCTGATGCCGCCGTATATCACTGGGATTACCGTTATCGGCTGTAATTCGCTTTGCGGGCTGAAACTTGAGCGTATCGACAAACAGACGATTTTTCTCAGCCTTTGACTGAATGCTCTCAAGAAAGCTCATAGCATCCTCAAATCCAAAAAATTCCTGCTTTTTTTGCCGGAATTGCTCTGAAATTTCGTCAAGTTTTTTCTGACCTGTCTGGATTTCTGCGTCGATAATTTTGCTGGTTTTTTCGATTTTATCGGCGGTATCTTCATACTTTTGAGCTGCCATAAGATACTGCACGTGCGGCGATGCAAACCAGTTATACAACGCAACTATAGCAATAAGCACACATGCCGCTGCAAATATATTCCCCTTTGACCAGTTCATATGTTTGATGTAATCAAAAATCATTTTCACGTTCCTTTACTTTGCAAGAAAGCATACTATTGAATAATCAATCAGCCCGCCGCCATATTTCGCACTTTGACCGGCTGAATTCAGTGAAACAGAACTTATTTTCCTGTTTTGTTCCAGAAGATTAACAAAGCTGTTAACCGCTTCATAATTTATCGCAAGCCCTTCGATTTTCATCGTGTTGTCATCTCTTGTATCCAGTCTCTCCATCAGGATGGTTTGCGGTACAGCCCCTGCCAGCTCGACTAGCAGAGCGGCCCAGCCATGCCAGGTTCTGCCATCGACGGCATTTTGGATTGCCGCAAGGTTGTTCTCGATAAGTTTGATTTTCCCGTTGATATCTTTTTTTGAATCAGCCAGGGCAAGTATATTAACCCCAACCTGTTTTTGTTTTCTTATATCAATACTGCGGCTGATATTTATCGACTTTTTCCCCAGTAACGCGATATACAGAAACAGCAGTGTAAACAGAAAGACAGCAACGTTTGCAATTATGAGCAGCTCTTTTCTGTCCTTCCTGGCTTCAACAATTTCCTTCGGCAGCAGATTCAGTTTTATGCCGATTGAGCCTTCATCGAGCAGCTTCATAGCCGCTCCGGCAGCTACAGGCGAAATATCCTTATTGACCTCTTCATCTATTGTCACATCCATCAGGCTGTTTTCAAACGCCGTAATTTCAACATCCTGCCGCGGAATCTGGCTCCTGATTTCGCCGGCGATTTGAACGCTGCGGTTGTTTTCCGGACTGCAGGCAACAATTATCCGCCAGCTTTGTGATTTTGCCGCCTTTTCAATCTCATAGAACTGGAGCACCGACTCCACTTCGCATTTGAGCAAATTGTTTAGCTGCTGCGGGCCGACTAAACAAGATTCAAATTTCTTTGTTCTGAGGAATTCAAGTCTCTGTTTTTCAAAAACACACAGATTCAAAGTATCATCCCGCACAAGCAGAATCATAATATTTTTCTCGCCCGCGGGCTTGATTACCCTGTTGTAGCATGCTCTTATAAGAGCCACGACTGCCGGCTCAATCGTTCTAACATTGATATTGTTCTTCTCAATTGCCTTTGCCGTCATATTTAGATATTCTGTCTGTGTCGCGCCGACAAGCACCCGCTTTGTCTGGGCATCAGCAGACCTTAGTCCGCAATAGTCCATTTCAATATTTTTCAGCGGCAGAACGGCATACTGTCTGACTTCATTCTGAACGAATTTTTTTGCTTCGCCGAGCACCGAATCCGGCAGTTTTAATATCTGCAAAAGAACCGGCTCAGCACAAATAGTCAATACCGCATCGTTGTTTTTGAATATTTTTGAAATTTTCAATTGTTTTACCGCTTTCGCCAGAGTCGCAGTGTCCTGTACAACCCCGTTATTTACTACTGTCTGGTCAAGAGGCACATTTCCTGCGCGTATAACCTTTATCTGTGAACCGTTTTTCTGCAGTTGCGTGAAACTCACAACGTTTTTACAGATATCTATACCGAAAACATTTTTGCGGATATCCATAACAAAAGATTTTCTGTTTGTTTTCTTCATTCGTTTATCCTCAATTTGTCAATCCGTATTATATGGGAAGGACTTGTGCTGCCGATTGTAACTTCCGCCTCCACCTTCGTAACAAACCCCTGCGGCGATGTGCCTATTGAAACAATGTTGGGGTCCGGAGACGTTCCTATTACCGTAACGGTGTATGAGCCGCCGCCAAAGCTTTTATTATTAAAGCCGGTATTCCAGTTCGGGTTGCTTCGCAATTCACTAAAAGCGTCCGCGAGTCCTGCATCAGCAATCGCATTTGCCTGTGCAGCGAAAATTTCATTTTTCATAAGCTGTATCTGCTCGGTATTTAATTGCAGTATTCCAGCGACAAGAGCTGCCATCAGAGCTATGGCAAAAACCACAACTATCATTATAGAACCGTTATTTTTAATTTTTGTTTTCATATACAGTTCCGTTCTAAGGCCGTATGTCATCGTTATTGTTGACATCAGCCGGGGCTATCGCTATCGTAAGCATCCTTGCTGGTTTAGCTGAACCGAGCGAGAAAGTTGGGGTCCCGCTGCTAAGGCCGGTAGTCGCCTGACTGACGTATCCTGCTCCGCCCGAGACTGTGCCGCTATCACCCGACCATTGATACAACGCGTTGACATCATCGGCGCTGAGTACTCGGTCGTAAATACGAACATCATCTGTCTTTCCGGTGAAAAGTCCTTCAAGGTCAGCTATATACAATGGCTCGTTCTGGCTGATGCTGCCTGTGCTGTCGGTTACAGTGCCTTTAAGAACTCCATTAGCATAAAGCCTAAGCTTATTGGCTGCGGTATCGCGCACTGCCACGATATGAACCCAGCTGCCTGTGCAGAAACCCGAAGAGGCAAGCGCTAAGTCTGATTTCGTAACATTGTCGTCAACGCAGAACCGGAATTGAGCATTTTTGCGGTATAGCTCATAGCGTTTGCCAGTGCCGGGGTAGGCTCCTACGCCCATGGTGCCCTTAATGAAAAGTTCATACTGTCCGCTCCATGACGTCGGCTGAATGGCCCACAGCGCTACAGAGAAGTCCTCGTCGGCAAAATCTATGGTCGAACTGCTCGGCGCATACACCCTTCCGCCTCCGGAGGCGAAGGAAAGGCAATTGCCATACTTTCCGGCGGCCCAGGTCGGCAAAGGTGAGCCCTGCAGTGTGCCAGTGTTGCCATTGCCCGATGAATCCGCTGCGGTTGTTCCGCTGGTTTCATCCAGGTTCCAGTACCCCGCGAGCCCTGCGGTCAAGCCGCTCCCGCCACCGCTGGCACTTTTGTCCATCGTAATCGCGGTATGGCAGGGGTCAGAAAGTCCGGGGCTATCCACAGTAATACCGCTATCGTCAAACGCTCCCAGACGAAGAATCAGGCAATTGGCGACTGTCGTAGTTACTGCAGGACTGGTTGGAGTTGCGCTGGTTGAGTCGGCAGTCGAGCAGGCATCAATTGGGTTAGTAGAGTTGTGGCCGGTAAACCGCATCATCCAGCCATAAGCCTGCTGGCCTCCTGTCCATGTAAAATTAGGGGCTGATTCTGATGCGCCTGCGATTTTCCACCACGCTCCGAGCGTTACTGCACTACCGTTTGCACCTTGGTTGATTAGTGTCCAGCCCGCTGGCGTTGAAATAGTGGGGTTGCCATCCGCAGCAACTGCCGCGATTAGCAGGTCGCCTGAACTGGTACCAGTCGGAATTGGAACTGCAATAGACGTATTAGTGTCGACGGGGGCTTTGGCCTCGGTGAATCCCATGTATTTGAGGGTATTAGCAAGTAATGCGATTTCATTGGCGTCGAGTGCGCGGTTGTAGATGCGGACATCGTCAATGTTGCCATTATAATAAGCGCCGGTTTCCTGGCTGTTTTCTCCTATAAAGACATTGTAAGCAGTGCTTTTTATAGACCCTATATGAGCTTTGGTATCCTGCTCTGTACCGTCAACATATAATCTCAATATACTTCCGTCATAAGTTCCGGCTAAATGATGCCAGACGCCGTTAAACGATGAATCTAACGCATACCAAGTGTTGTACCAAGCGCCACTATCGTAGATGAAAAACTCTATTTGATTACTAGATTGGTGCTGTATCGCATAAGAGGTATCCCCTTTGCCCACAAAATAATTATATTGATTGTTGCCGGCATCATTCGTTTTTACCCACGCTGCAAGTGTAATCGCACCAGTAATATCCAGGCTCGCAGCGTTGCCGCAATCAACGTAATCATTAATTCCATCGCAGTATAGCGAGCCGCCGATTTGTCCTGCACCCCAGCAACCCGGGGCAGACATATTGGTCAGTGTCCCATTGTTGCCGCTGCCGGATGAATCCGCCGCGGTTGTTCCGCTGGTCTCATCCAGCTTCCACCATCCCACGAGCCCGCCCCCGGTATTTGCGTTCGTCTGCAGATAGGCAGATGTGGTAAAGGTTTTATCTGTTCCCATCACGTCATCATTTGGAAAATCCGTATCAACCTGCACAAGCCGAATAATATTTGCATCGGTCGTGGGAGTATTCAAATCGCTGAGCGAATAGCATATTATCTGGAATCTATCAACAGGTCCTGCAAGCTGTGCTTCACTGCCGACGGCGCCGAAAACAACATATCCGCCGGAGAGCATATAACGTCTCTGGTTATTGTTACTATCCTGAAAAGTTATAGACCCGTTAGGATTGCTGCTGAGAGTGACGCTGACAATCTGCTTTGCCGCGGCAAGACTCCTGGTAATATGCTCAGCAAGAATTCTGCCGTTCTGGATTGTCTCGGCTTTTGCCTCATTGCCCGTCCAGCTGTTCCTGATTGCCCGAAACTGCGGCACAATCGCCGCAAAGATAATCACGATTATGGCAAATGCTATCATCATCTCAACAAGACTAAACCCCCTCACCAATTTACACTTTGGTTGAGCATTTCGGCAACCAGCCAAAACCGTTTTGGGTGCTTTGTTAAGTTTTGCCGCCACAATGTAAATTGGTGAGGGGGTAAAACCGTTTCTTTTTGTCACTTCGCGCATTGTGTATCCTGTTTACACCTTAGTTCTTTAAAAATATCGGCTTATAATCCGCTTGTGCTAACTTACAACCTGTGGTCTATATGCAAAAAACCAAAACATGAAAAATTCGAGTCGCCTGATAAAAAATTTTGTTTTTATGGGACTTATCGACGCAGCCGTCTGTGTAATATCTATTCAAACAAAAAAGTCCCATAATTCTTTCTCTTATCCCCTGTACCCTATTCCCTATACCCTGTTTTTCTGCTAAAATTCGCTTATGGAAAAGCAGATTTTAGACCTTAGCGGCGCCTGGCAGTTCAAGGAATATCCGGCCTCGGCACGGAGAATGCGCGATTTGAACGTGGTTTTGACCCCTCGACCGAACTCGGGGCAGGCGGGTTCGACAAGCTCACCACAGGCAGGTTCGCCACGAGAGCAAAACTGGCTGAACTGCAGCGTTCCTTCGTCGATTTACACCTGCCTTGTCAAGGCAGGTGTAATTAAGCTTTCGGATTTAAATTCGAATCCAAAAGACTTCCTGTGGCCCAGCGAAAAATCGTGGATATTTCAAAAGATTTTCGATATCAACAGAGACCTTGCTGAATCCGATAAAATAGAGCTTGTCTTTGACGGTCTCGATACTTTCTGTCAAATCTGGCTTAACGACAAACTCATCGCAAAAACCGACAATATGTTCTGCTCATACCGCTTTGATGTAAGGTCGCTGCTTAAGCAGAAAAATAATCGTCTGCTGGTAAAATGCGATTCGCCGATTGACCAAGGCAATCGCCTGATGAACCGATTTGGCATTCTCAGTAATAATGACTGTTCTCTGCCGTGCAGGTCTTATGTCCGCAAAGCACAATGCCAGTTCGGCTGGGACTGGGCGCCGCCCCTGCCCGGCTGCGGAATCTGGCAGCAGGTTCGCATCGAAGGTTTCAGTTCCGCCTGCCTGCGGGATATTCATATAAGAACCGTTGAAGTGGACATCGGCAGCGCTGATATAAGAGTCTCTGTGCAAATTGAAAACTTCGCAAAGCAATCCTCATCCCGCTGCAAACTTTCAGTTTTTGACCCTCCTGGCAATATCTGCGCCGAGGGAGAACTTGAATTTGGCGACAGAAACATTATTTCCACGATATTAAAAATACAACCAGTATCTCTCTGGTGGCCGATTTCTTACGGCTCACAGCCGCTTTATACCCTGAAAGCTGAGCTTTTCAGCGGAAATCAGCTTGTCGAAACATCATCGAAAAAATTCGGCATAAGAACGGTACAGCTTAATCAGTCGCCTGACGAGGCGGGTTCGACCCATTCGACAAGCTCAGGGCAGGCAGGCTCACCACAGGTCGGCAGTTCATTTCAGTTTATAATCAATCACCATCCTGTTTATGCCAGAGGCGCTGCCTGGATACCGATTTCTCTGCTGGTCGGTTCAGCCGCAGAGGCCGACTATGAAAAACTGCTGACAGCAGCGAAAGAAGCAAATATCAATATGCTGCGGGTTTGGGGCGGGGGAATTTACGAAACCGACACATTTTACAATCTCTGCGACCGGCTCGGCATAATGGTCTGGCAGGATTTCACGTTCGCCTGCTCCTATTATCCCGACCGCACGTGGTTTGCTCAAATGGTAAAAACCGAAGCCGCTCAAAATATAACCAGACTCCGCAATCATCCATCTCTGGTATTGTGGTGCGGCAACAATGAAATTGATTGGGGACACTCAATGGGGTTCCTTGGCAAAGGCAAAAAATTCTACGGTAAAGAGATTTATCATAAAATTCTTCCTCAACTTGTGCACGAACTTGACCCCGACCGTGATTATATTTTCTCAACGCCGCTGGGGCCTGCCAAAAATCCCAATGAGCCTTCAAGCAGCACCGTCCACCAGTGGAATATATGGTCAGGCCTCGAACCTACTGACAATTATTTGCGGCAAAGGCCTCGCTTTGTCGCTGAATTCGGTTTTCAGGCATTGCCAGAAAAGAAAACACTGCAGAGTTTTATACCCGATGAAAAATTAAGTCCCGCTTCCAATGAGCTTGAGAAACATAATTACCAGCCAAATGGCCCTGCCCGTCTTCATTATTACATAAATGAACTTTTCCGTCCGCCGAAGAATATCGACGAATTTATTTATCTTTCACAACTGACCCAGGCAAGGGCAATCCGCAAAAATGTCGAGCATCTTCGCTCAAATTCAAACGTCAACAGCGGTGCACTCTTTTGGCAGTTCAACGACAGCTGCCCTGCTGTAAGCTGGTCCTGTATTGATTACGCGGGCAGGCCGAAGGCACTTTACTATTACGCAAAGAGACTTTTCTCGCCTGTTTTGACAACAGCATCCGCTAAATACGACAGCAGACAGATGCCGCTAAAAAAAATAATCAGTTCTTTGACTGCCTCGATAATAAATCATTCGCCCCAGCCATTGACGGGGCTTTTTGTCTGCCGTCTGTGCGATATGAATCTAAGACCGATAGATGAGTTCAAGCGGCCTGTTTCAGTCAGTCCTAATGATGTAACGTTATTTTCTCTGCCGCAGTCTTTTGTCCAGCCGCAGAAACCCGCGGATTGTTTTCTGTATCTATTGCTGGAAAATTACAAGACTCTAATTGCACAGAACAGTTTCTTTTACCTGCCTGACAAATACATTAACTGGCCGGGGGCAAAAGTAGAAGTTAAAAGCGAGCGGCGAGATAACTGCGAATGGCTTTTAAAATTAAAAGCATCATCAGCGATAAAAGACCTTTATATAGACCTGCCTTTTGACGCACAGTTGAGCGATAACTTTTTTGATTTGCTTATGAATGAGCCAAAAAGTATAACTATCCGCACGAAAGAAGCGATTGACGATTTGCCCAAAAAGATTTCTTTTACTTCTGTAAACTTAATTTTTACAGCTTAACAAATATTACCATCTTTTTGCGATTTGGGTTTGCAGTGTTACTTCCACTTCGTCGGTTGTAAGTATGCCATTGCGGCTGATGTCCTGCCCGACTGAAACGCTGATTGCCTTAAGATTGCTGCTGACGACCGTCTGGCTGACATTGCAAAGATATGAATTTCCCAGTGAATTATTGTCTTCCGTGAAATTATGGTCGAAATCATAAATTGACCTTGCTTTTATCTGATTAAGTTTTCCCTGGGCAAGACACAAACTCTGTGTCCTTCTTTCTATAATGACAGAATCGAGATTAGCCCGCGTAAGAGCCTTGAGGATAGGCACCATAGCAATCAGCAATAATGCCGCAGCCACAACTACTTCCGGCAGCGTA
Source organism: Sedimentisphaerales bacterium (assembly GCA_049691175.1). Lineage (GTDB taxonomy): Bacteria > Planctomycetota > Phycisphaerae > Sedimentisphaerales > UBA12454 > JAPLMW01. The sequence goes on along the minus strand of JBAVNP010000230.1, from coordinate 845 downwards.
AACCCCTCACACCTATTTGCACAACGGCACCGTAAGTTAATAGCGTCAGAACTTGCGATAGTATTCGATTCCATATTTGCCGGCACAATGCAAATAGGTGTGGGGGTAAACCCGCCTTTATTTTTTATTACCGCTATTGACATTTTACCATTCCCGTAGCGGACACAACTGTTATAGTGTAAGTTTTCCCGCCTGCGCTGACGGTCAAACTGTCGCTATCCAGCAATCTGTTTCCCAGCGGCCCGAACCTGAAATAATTTGCGCCGGTACAGGAAACCTTTGGGTCTATCGAACCAGTTTCGTTGACATCGCTTGTTTTAAGATTGACGATTTGAAACCCTGTATATGGCGAACCTGTCATATTGAGACTGAAACCCTGGTTATTTGTCGCGGCATTTGCGATGGCAAGGCTCCTTGTGTACCGTATGGCGGCGGCTATTTTCTGAGCGTTTGTCTGAGCCTTGCTGCCTGTGATTATCGAAAATCCCATTCTCGGCACAGCGACAAATGTCATCACGCCGATAATGATAACGACGATTAACAGCTCAACAAGCGTAAATCCTTTTTTGCCGGATGCCATAATTTTCCCCTGAAAAACAAAGGGATGGCCCCCTGAGCCATCCCTTATGCTGTTATAACGGATCCGTTTTTTGTCTCAAATTTATCCGCCACAGTGAAATTAGTGAGTGTGGCCGGTCGTACTTACTCTATCGTTCGAGCCAAGCGTATATGCCGGAGCACCCGCATACGGACACACCGGAGCGCCGTCCGGAAAATAATTGGGGTCGGACGTAAGGGTATCCAAGTCGGCGGGATAGCTTCCGTCGTTTCGAGCTGCATAAAGT
>JBAVNP010000229.1:0-6531 GCA_049691175.1 Sedimentisphaerales bacterium | reverse complement strand
AACCAGTATCAATCAGGATATCCCTCGTAATCTGCTGAGCGATATGTCTTGCCGTAACGTGTGCTGTTTCGTGCGCCAGCACCGATGCAAGCTGTGCTTCGCTGTTAAGCTCTTTGAGTAAACCTGTAGTGATATAAATATAACCGCCCGGCAGAGCGAAGGCGTTTACCGATTTGTGGTCGATGGCCTTATAGCTGAAGCCTACTTCAGGTGAATGGCTTATACGAGCAATCTGCTGCCCGACTGAATTTATATAACTCTGAATCCGCTGGTCTTTGATGCTTTGACCGAGTTCTTTTTCAACCTGCGCTGCGGTATCGCGTCCCATTTGCTTTTCCTGCTCAGGACTTACAAGTATAAGCTGATTTTCGCCCGTTACAGGATTTGTCTGGCAGCCGCCGCAGATAAGCCCTAATCCTGACGCAACTAACAATAATAGCCATAAAGTTTTCATAACCCTTTTCCTTCTTAAGCCCATTTACATAAGACACTTACAGCTTGGCCGCCGCTTCTGCATCAAAGCGGCTCAATACTATAAATATGTCAAGAGCGTTTTTATATTGCAATATCTTTTTCTTGTTTTAGTATAACTTATACTATTTAACATGGAGTTAATACGATGAGCAAAAGGATTTTCTCTTCGATACTTGTTTTTTTTGTTGTAGTTTTGAGTTTGCCTTTCATCTGCGGCTGCAATGCCCCAAGAGAGCAGCTGATTGCCTTCAACAAATATTTTGAGGCATCAGATTTTAATTCAGCCGCGGCATTCGCAGAAAAAAATATCCAAAAAAGAAAAAATCCTGACGGCGAAGACCTGCTCTGGACGCTTCAGGCCGCGGCTGCAAAAAGAATATTGCAGGATTATAACTCCAGCACTCAACTTCTTGATAACGCTGAAAAACATCTTCAGTATTATGACACACGCTTCTCCGGCGGTGATGAAATAGCCGCCATTGCCATCAATGATAATGTTATGCCTTACAAGGGCGAAGAATACGATGGCGTGATGGCAAACACATACAAAGCCTTGAATTTTCTGTCGGAAAATAAATCCGACCTGGCCAGAGTTGAATTTAACAGGGCTTTAGACAGGCAAAGAAGAACAAAAGAAAAATTCGAAAAAGAAATCAAAGAAGCAAAAGAAAAAATCGATAAAATGCAGTATGGCAATTTGATAAATCAAACTATTTCAGACCCGAAAACGGAGCAAACCCTCCACGATAAATATCCAGAACTTTACGAATACCAGGCTTATAAAGATTACACCAATCCTTTTGTAACCTATCTGGCTTCCGTGTATTTTAATGCCGCAGGCGAAACCTCAACCGCAAGAGATTTGCTGAAAGAAACTTACGGCTTAGTGCCTGAAAATAAATATGTAGAGGAGGAATTTAAGGAAGCAGAAAATAATAAACAGATCAAAAATACCGTATGGCTTGTCTTCGAGAACGGTCTGGGACCAACCAAAGAAGAATTTCGAATTGACCTGCCGCTTTTCATAGCAATCAGCCAAGTTTATTATGCCGGAATCGCGCTGCCAAAACTCCAATACAGAGATAGCGCATTTCCGTATCTGCAAATTGAAGCCGATGGAACTCAGTATAACACCGCAGTTGTCAGTAATATGGACAGGGTTATACACAGTGAATTCAAGAAAGACTTTGACGCCATCCTGATGAGAGCAATAATTTCAACAACCGGTAAGATTGTTGCACAATACGCCTTAACACAGCAGGGTTCTAATGCAGCAAATATCGGCGCTATGTTGATTGCCGCTTATTCGTTTGCCACTAATGCCGCCGATGTCAGAATCTGGACCGCACTGCCGAAAGAATTCCAAATCGCAAGATTTCCAAAGCCGCAGAATAAAATACTCAAAATTACTCCTTTCAATGCTCAATCATTTGACATTGAACTGCCGAATTGCGATAATGTCCTGGTATATATTAAAATTATAAACAGAAATTCTAAACCGGTTTATACTATTATTCCTTTGTAAAAAGGAAGTTATGATGCTGTTATTGATATGCGTTTTGCGGAAAAACAACAATGACTGACAAAAAATTACAGTTACCGATTCCGTTACCGAACCACAATTAATAAGGAGATACCTATGAAAAAGTTTTTATTATTATTGTTTTTTGTCGCAGCAGCCGTCCTTATTAACGGCTGTAATAAGGAGTATAGCGACAATCGCGTCAATCTCGACACCGGTGTCAAAAGCGATAATGTAGTAAATAATGCCCTTACCCGACCGGTATATGGAGCGTTCAGCCTGCTGATAGGAGAGGGGATTGATTTAAAAGACGTGAAAGTCTTTAGAAATGACGCCGACTTTATGGAAATTCAGGTTACCGGCTACAATCGTGCCATATACACAAAAAGATTCGATTATAAGATAGATTGGCTCGATAAAAACGGTATTGGGGTCGATTCAAAAGCAAGCGTCTGGCGGCCGGTATCCGCAAAGTCAAGAACCACATTCAGTTTTAAAGCAGTTGCGCCTTCAAAAGATGTTATTGATTTCAGAATGAATACGAGAAAAACTCCGGAATAATGAAAGGATAAAACTATGAAAAACTTGTCGATACTTTTATTTTTCTCAATGCTGTTATTAGCCGGCTGCGAGGAAGTTTCAAAAATTGACACTACTAATGACACCGGCAAACAAGTTATGTCGCTTGATTACAGAGATTTCGACCAGGCCGCAAGTGAAATGATTCAATCGCTTCTAAGCTCAGGCGTACTCGCCAAAAAGGACGGAAGCAGGTATGTCGTCGCCACAAGCAAAGTCACTAACGACACTATGCAGAGGATTGACACCGACCAGCTTACCGCGAAAATCGAAGAAGACTTGATGAATAGCGGACAGGTGGTAATGACAAGCGCTGTAGGCGGAAAAGAAAGCAACCGCGATGAAACTATTTACAATATGAGGGACGTCCGCGACTCATCAAAGGGCGAGGAATTCAAGCAGGAAACTCTGCCGCAAAAAGGACAGATTATCGCTCCTGAATTGAGCTTATCGGGAAAAATCTTCCAAAGAAATCTGCGCTACGACAAAGACAAACAGCAGGTAGAATATTACTTCCAGTTAAAAATGACGGACGTAAAAACAGGCGCAAGATTCTGGCAGAAAGAAGTGCTTATCGGTAAACGCGGCAGCAATAAAACCGTCGCTTGGTAAAAAATAACGGATTAAGGACAGATAAAATGAAAAGGACAATAATATTATTGTTAATTCTCCCGTTCTCTTTGCAGGCTATCGCCAAAGAAAAAGAGATAATTCAGGAAGGCAAAGGAGTCGCCTCAACAAGAGAAGACGCCATTAAAAAAGCTATTTTTGAGGCCGTCGCGAAAGCAAAGGGAATAGACGTCGGTTCAGGCAGATACCAGTTCGCTTTCGAATCTGCTTCAGCTGATATTGAAAGAAAGCCGGGCGGAAAAGAAACCGGCTTTGACGCGGTTTCGATATATGCCGAAGGCACGTCAACCAGCACGGCAATCAGGGCTTTGGTGAAAACCTATGAGGTTCTCGAAGAGAAAAAAACCGACGCCAATACCTGGGAAGTAAAACTTAAAGTCTGGATATACGACTATCAGCCGCCGGATAAAAACGAAAGATTAAGAATAGCTGTAATTGCGCCGACAACTTTAAGCAAAGAGTATTATTTCGGCAATATCGCACTCAGTAACAAAGAAATTGAGCAGAAAATCACACATATATTGAACACCAAGCTGGTAGAAACAAATAAATTCACTATTCTCGACAGACACTATATCGATAAGGTTATGCAGGAGAAAGGGCTGGTGATAGTTGGTGATACTTCTCTTGAAGAAAAGGCAAAAATAGGAAATCTTCTGGGAGCGGACTATATCCTTACCTCAACGCTCAATGAGGCCTATCTCTCTGTAAAAGAAAAATATCTGGAAGCTATTGGACAAAAAACCTATGAACACGAGGCTAAGTTCAAAATGGATTATTCTCTTATCGGCGCAGCAACAAGCCAAATCAAGATATCAGATTCCGTAACGTTGTGGCTCCAGTATGATAAGGACGTCAGAAACCTTGTTCCAAACTGGCAGGATGATAAGATTGATTACCGAGTACTCGCCGACGAATTGATTAAATCGGCAACCGCTCCAATAGTTGATAAAATCACTGGTGCGATTTATCCGGCCAGAATAGCGAAAATCCTGCCGGAAGGCCAAATCGTGATAAACAAAGGCGGCAGGGATATTGCCGAGTCGGATATTTATGATGTCCTCAAGGAAGGCACGGAACTTTTAGATTATGACACAAAAGAATCCCTCGGAAAAATTGAAGAGCCGGTCGCCACAATAAAAATTACAAAAGTTATGTCCAATTTTTCTTATGCCGTATTAATTGGAGGCAATGCTTCAAATTTATCCGAAGGTTTGATTTGCAGAAAGCAGGGCAAAGAGCCTCAAAAACCCATAGAACAGCAAAGCGATACTCAGGTTACACCAAGCGGCGGAGTCAAAATGCCGTTTGATAAATAAAAAAGAAAATAAAGAAGTAAAGAGGTAAGGACGTAAGGACGTAAGGAAAAAAGCGTTCCTTGCTTCTTTACTTCCTTACATCCTTGCTTCCTTTAAGAATCAACCTGGCAGATAATTTTCGATGCACCGCAAAGGATATTGATTTTTGCGTTGTCGCCGTGCTTGTTCGTCGCCTCGGCCAAGACCTGTTGTGGACTGCCTGCCCAATCAAAGCCTATCGTTTGGGCTTCTTTTTTGGATATTCCGCTGCTTATAATAATAACCTGACAATGTTGAGTAATTTCGTTTCCCGCCCATACATTGGCCGCTACAACTTTGCTCAGTTTCCCGGTGCCAACAAGTTTTTCAATCTGCTCGAAGCCGCATTTATAGCCTATGTCCATTATTTCAGGATGCTGCGAGCTTATTTTTTCCGGACTGGGCGTTGCGAATATCAAAGTTCCGCCTTTTTTGACCGCAAAGTGAGCCGAATACATCGCTTTAATAGACTGCCAAAGGTCGATATCAGCCGGATAGGAATCGGCAATAACAATATCAGCCTGTTTAACTTTGACGCAGTAAATTTGCGCAGCGAAACGGCAGGCTCCCCTATGAGCTTCTATCGGGTCTCCTGCAAATGCTTTTGCGATTGTGCCATCCTGTTTTGGTATTTCATTGACTATGAACTTCAGGCCGCTTTTAATAGCCACATCATCCACCAAAGCCCTGACTTTGTTTTCTCTGACTCCAAATCTTTTTTCTGTCGGAACAGTATGACTGAGCCAATGCATTTGTCCGATAGTCTGTTCTTCGCAGCAGCCGGGGTTGATTATTTTTCCGCCCCCGCCGAAACCCGCATACATATGCGGCACTGCCTGTCCAAGTCCAATCACAAAATCAGCTTCAAGTATCGCCTTATGCACTTTGATTTCAAAACCGTCCGGGCTTTTTTCGACAACCTGATAATCCTGCTTTTTTTTCCAGTCTGGATTTATAATTTGATGATTTTCCGCGGCTTGGTGTGTGTATTTGAGCCTTATTTCCTGCTCGGTCATCTGCCGATGAGTCCCCAGCGCGATAAAAATTGAAATATCTTCATTTTTTATCTTTGCCACTTTAAGCTGCTTTAAAACTAAAGGCAGCATAAGCTCTGTTTTTGTCGAGCGGGTAATATCGTCAACAACTATGACAATTTTCATACCGGTTTTTACAATTCTGTCGAGAGGTCCTGAGCCTATAGGATTTGCCAGTGCTTTCTCGAAAATTCTGCTCTCATTATCCTCTTGCAAGTATTCAGCGGGCTTATAAATACCGCCAATATTGCCGTCTGGCAGCTCAATTGGAGAAAAATCTTTGTATGGAAATCTATGCAGCATAGAATTTAGTGTTCAACCGGTTCGCCGAGAATACTTTTCATCTCGGCGAACTGCTTTTCCAGCAGTTCTTTTGTCTTTGCTTCGACATTGAGCCGCAGCAGAGGTTCGGTATTGCTCGGCCTGCAGTTAAACCACCAGTCCTTAAACTGCACCGTTATTCCGTCAAGGTCATCTGCCTCGCCCTGGCTGAACCTGCGGCGAAGCTCCTTCATCATTTCTTCCTTATCTTCAACTGCAAAATTTGTTTCCCCGCTCGCGAAATACCTTCGCAGGGGTTTTATAAGCTCACTGACAGGCTGCTGCGACTGACTTAAAATATTTATCATATGAACCAGTGTAATCATACCGGAATCAGCATAGAAATTGTCACGGTAATAAAAATGTCCCGATAATTCTCCGCCGAAAATCGCGTGAACCGCTCGCAGCGTCTTTTTCATGAACGCATGCCCTACTTTTTCGCGTCTCGGCACACCGCCGTATTTTAAAATCTCTTCGCGAACCACCCAGCTGCTCCGCAGGTCATAGAGAATCGCTGAATTCGGCGCCTTTTTCAAAAAATACGGCACCATAAGAGCTGTCAGCAAATCACAGCTGATAGTTTGCCCTTTTTCATCGACCATCATCAGCCTGTCGGCATCGCCGTCAAAGCAGA
>JBAVNP010000228.1:0-14273 GCA_049691175.1 Sedimentisphaerales bacterium | reverse complement strand
ATGATGGACGCCGATTTGGAATATTTTATACCCTTTGTTCTTTGCCCGCGCGAATATTTCCGTATTTATCAAAGCGCCCGTGCTTCCCAGTTTTATATTATCAAAGATGCTGCGCCTGTAAAGTTTAAAGGCGCAATCCATATCCTTTATTTTCATTCCGAATAACAGGTTTACCATCGTTGTCCAGCAGAAAGCGTTTATTTTTCTAATCAGGTTGTCCTGTCTTTTGATTCTGTAACCGGTTACGATATCGTAATCGTCCATATATTTGAACAATAAGGGCAGTTCCTTGATATCGAATTGTCCATCTCCGTCCGTATAAAAGACATATTCTTTTGTCGCGGCCTTAAAACCGCTTTGGAGTGCAGCGCCATATCCGCGATTTATATTATGGTGAACAACTTTTATATTTTTGTTTTCTGCTGCAATTCCGTCCGCGATTTCGCCGGTTTTATCTTTGCTGCCGTCATTAACGATAATGATTTCAAAATCTATTTTTAAAGGCGACAGAACATCAACAGCAGACTTTACTGCTCTTTCAACATTATCCTGCTCATTGAAACAGGGGAAAAAAACGGACAATGACTTAACACACTGGGCGTTCATATTAATCCCTTAAAACTACCAGCGGGAAGTATCGTTAATCTGTCCCTGTTCCTTCCTAAATTCTTCCACATACGCTTTATACTTATTAACAATGTCGGGATTTCCGCTATTTATATTAGTGAGATAATTTCCGATAATCGCTGCTGTCATCGCTCTTTCACGATAGTTATTCTGTTTCTTATAAGCTTGTTTTTTCTCGACAAAATCATTAAAGTATTGAGTCGAAACCTGCACTATTTGACCTCGATACTCGGGATGGATGTCTGCGGTACGAAGCAGTTCGATGGCGGAAATTTGACATGGCAACTGCATAAATGCCTGCGCCGTATATTCACAACCTTTGCCAACTTTATTCGCATCCTGTATTCGCTGAAGATTATATCCGACGGTCAGCAGTTTTGAAAATTCATCCGGGAATTTTGTCTGCCCTGTAAACAAACCCATAAATAAATTTCTGCCCTGCTCGGATCTTGCATCAACAAATATCCGCTGTTCTTCATCCATATATACGGTGCGCCAGTTCGGGCTGGAATTCAGCCCCTTGACAAATTCCGTGTCTAATTGCGAGGTTGGCATAAAAACGGTGCTGATATTCTCTTGCTGAAAGGTCTCATCGAGCCATTTCCCGATAGCCTGATAATCCGATGCGGTAAATGCTCTTCCGGCGTTCTGTACCTGTCTGGCAGGTTCTCCGCCGTTCATTATAAACATCCAGCGGCGATAGGTTGCAGTGTTATACGCAGCCTGTGCCCTGCCGTCCATATAAAGCTGCAGAGGTGTTTTTCCGGTATTGGGGTCAGGAAACTGTCCGTAAGCGATGAAGCCGCCTTCCGTCCAGTAATTAAAAACTGTTCCTTTAAGATTATTATCTCTTACAAATTGGCAGGCCTTGAATGGTTTGGCGTAGGAAGCCGTCATTCGCATAAACTCGCTGGTCAGGTAGCTGCTGTCCGGCCAAGGGTCAAGATAAATAACTTTATACCAGTAGCCCCACCAGATAGTCAGGAACGTTACAGCAATAAAAGCAGCACTGGCAAATGAGTATTGCAATATTTTGGGTACGGGAATTATGATTGCGCTGCCGGTAGTTTGTCGCATATTTAGCGAAATGAGCAATTTAATGCTGCCGTCAATACATATCGCTATAATCAGACAGGCAGCAATTACAGCAATCCGCATAGATATAGGCAAATTGATAATTTGGGCGGTGGTCACTTTAATAATGCTAATAGACATCACTATAGCGACAATTGTAGCAATTGGTATAAATCTGCGAGAGGCGACCATCATTTTAATACAGCTGTCAATAAACATCGCTATAACCGGACAGGCCGCTATTGCCGCGATTGGTATAAATCTTCGCGAGCCGATAGCCATATAGATCGTGAGACACGCGATGACCAAAAGAGGCAAATCTATCATCGGCCATTCGTATTGCGCCGGGCTTTCCGCAACAACTGTTTTGGCTTTGGTTTTGGTTTGTTTTACACTGATTCGAGGCTTTAACAGAAGGCAAACAACCCACGCGGCAAGCAACACCCAGGCAACTACATACATATAGAAAAACGGCATTTCATTGCCTACTGGATTGTTCCATTCAAAGGCAGGATGCCATTCGTTGACCGTTTTCCAGAGTTTGGCGTCCTCGCTTACGGTAACAACAAAAGTATGCGTGAGGTTCGTCAGTCTGAACGGATTCGCAAGAATCATCGCGATAAAAGCAACAATAGCCGCGGCAACCATATGCCACCAGCCTTTCCAGTTCGTCATCTTAAGTCTGTGTCTAAATGTCGTCAGAAGCACTGCTATTATCAGAAAACCGATGAATGCCACAAAAAACCCGTCTCTGGAGTCGTTTACATAATCTCTGGAAAGCTGCTGCCTCAACAGCAAGTCTATGCCTTGAGGATAAAACATCGATGAGGTTGCGATAAAAATGATAAATGTGCCGATGATGTGATATGCGTAAAGCAATCCTGCTTTTACGTTTTTCAGGTATGTAAGAACGATATTTCCCGCAGCCAGAATCAAAATAAAATACAACAATCCCGCTGAATCAAATTTTATGCCTCTTAAATATTCATGTGAACGGAATTTTACCGTAATAGCATAAAAAAACAGCCAGCCGAGGGTATAATATAAACACATTGCGTTTTTTTTTGGCAGCAGCATAAGCAGATGCAATCCAATGAATGGGACGAGAACAATAAATGCGTAAACATATCCGCCGTGCAGATTGCACCATAGCGCCGTTAACGGCACAATCAGCCAGATGTAAAGGTAGTTGCGATTTATGGTCAGGACAAAGATAAACAAAAGAACTGCCGTAAACAAATTTGAAAACCCTGCCGGCCGGACATCGAGAAATGTCCTGCCGACAAATAATGCAAAACACGCAAAAACTGCCGAAAGAGCCGGATTTACGCCTAAATTTCTGCCGGTGTAATAAACCACTATGACGGTGACGATATACAGGGCGTATTTCCAGTAAACCAGGCTGTTATAAGTGATGTTTTGCTCAACGATAGGCTTGTTGAAAGTTTCCGCATCCGCGACAGGCGACAGATGGGTCAGCCAGTAAAAAAATACATGTGTCAGCCAGTTTTGGTCCACCCAACCGGTCGGATGCCAGAACTTAACCGTATCAAGTCCGACTTTATCAGTAATCCACTGCGCCCATTTCGGCCAGGTCTTTACTTCCTCCGCCGTCGGGCCGGGCTTGTGGGAATTTGCGCTGAAAGGCTCAACGGTATTTACGCCGTGATTTATAAAATGTCTTCCGCAGGCCATAGCGACCCATGTATCGCCTGCGCCGATCATACGCGTTGAGGCGTGCAAGGCGAAAAGTATCATCGCCCACCAGAAAATAAACATCGCCCAGCCGCTTAACGCCGGTTTTTTACCAATCAGCTCTTGAGCCATTTTTCTATCCTGTCAAGCCCCTTTGTTATCTGTTCCATAGACGTCGCGAAACTCAGCCGGACATTTTTGTCGCAGCCGAACGGTCCGCCCGGCACAAGTGCAACATTGGCCTGTTCCAATAGCGCTGCAGCGAAATCCATACTATTATTAATCTTCACCCCGCCGATTGTCCTGCCGAAATGAGCGGAAACATCCGGGAAGCAGTAAAACGCTCCTGTCGGCTGCGGACATTTGACACCTTTTGTGGCATTGAGTCTGTCAGCCATATATTTTGCGCGTTTCTCGAATTCGAGTCGCATTTTTTCGCCTTCATTATTCGGGTCGCCAAAAGCAACAAGCGCCCCTGCCTGCACAAAACTTACTGGATTCTGCGTCATATGCCCCTGTAGTCTACTCATTGCCTTTATAACTTCCAGGGGCCCTGCCGCATAACCAAGCCGCCAGCCGGTCATCGCGAAAGCCTTGCTGAACCCGTTTATCGTAATTGTCCTTTTATAAGCATCGTCACTTAATGCGGCAAAACTTATAAATTTCGTATCGCCATAAACAAGCTTTTCGTAAATCTCATCGCTTAGCACCATAATATCAGTGCCTTCGAGAACCTTCGCAATAGCAACCAATTCATCAGGTGTATAGGTAAATCCGCCGGGATTATTCGGGCTATTCATAAGGAACATTGCTGTTTTTTTTGTAATCGCACTTTTTAGCTGTGCGGGCGTAATCTTGTAATTGTTTGATATATCTGTTTGGATAACCTTCATTATCCCGCCTGCCAGTTTAATAGTTTCCGGATACGTAACCCAGTATGGCGCAGGCAAAATTACCTCATCGCCTTCATCAAGCACAGCCTGCATAGATTCATATACCGAATGTTTTGCCCCGATATTTACGATAATCTGCTCAGGTGTATATTTGAGATTGTTTTCCTTCAGGAGTTTTTCAGCAATGACTTTTCGCAATTCCGGTATGCCCGGCGTGGCTGTATATTTTGTCTTGCCCGCCTTTATAGCCGCTATTGCGGCATCCTTAATATATTGCGGCGTGTCGAAGTCCGGCTCACCCGCACCAAACCCGACGATATCGACGCCTTTGGCTTTGAGTTCCTTCATTTTTGTGTCCACCGCCATTGTCGCTGAAGGCGGGACAGACTGTGCTCTTTTGCTGACTTTCATACCTTGCTCCATTTTCTATAAAAGGTTATTTGGGCTGATATTAAAACACAAATCAGCCAACCGGTCAAGAACTTTAACTTCCACCGCAAATTAGGGATAATTACTTGTTTACAGCGGAATTTTTATTACAATGCATTGCAGATGGAATTTTAGGGAGTATGAACATGGAAGTAAATTGGCCTGACGTCGTTTCGCTTTTGGCTGCCGCCGTTCTTGGGGGAGCAATCGGGCTTGAAAGGGAATTACGAGGTAAACCAGCCGGCCTTCGCACGAATATCCTTATCTGCCTCGGTTCTTGTATCTTTACGATTATTTCAACAAGCCTTTCTTCAGGTTCCGACCCCGGTAGGATAGCAGCACAAATAGTAACAGGCATTGGTTTTCTCGGTGCCGGTGCAATAATCCACAGCGGCATCGGCATACAAGGTCTTACGACTGCCGCCGGGATATGGGTCGTCGCGAGTATCGGAATGGCCTGCGGTGCGAGAATGTATTTTCTGGCTCTTGTCGCGGCTTTTCTGTCTTTGCTCATATTGCTGCTGCTTCCGCCCTTCGAAAAGAAATTCGCAAAAGACCGCTCACAAAACAATCCAACGGAACGCGGATAAATGGGTAGATGAGTATCTCATAACTCTTATTTACCCATTTACCCATTTACCCATCCATCCATTCAAAATCTACTCAAAATTTATATGAATATATTTATAATTTTCCGCAAATTCCCGATAATAGCATTACAAAATGGATTTTGACATTAGGACTGTTAAATTAGGTAAGGATATAGCCTTCGGAATGGACAAACTTAAAATGCCTAACCAAGACCCCAATGACAAACCCAACCATATGCAATGGGCGAGTTTCGGCCTTGAATTCGGCGTTGTAACCGCTATTTTTTGCTATATAGGCTATCAGCTTGATATCGCTATCAATTCAAGTCCTTACTTCCTTCTGGCAGGTTTCTTCCTGAGTTTCACAGGTATGTTGTACTTGATATTTAAGCAGATAAACAATAAGCGAGACCAGTGAAATTATATCTGAACAATTTCGTTTTAGGTGAGTTTAATCCGCTGCGAGCGATTGTGTCTTCGCCGCTGTTCAGTTTTTCAGTCGGCGGATATACCATTGTCGTAAGCAACCATATGTTTATGGTGGCTGTGGCAGCTGTTATACTACTGATATTTTTACCGATGGCGGTGTATCCTAAAAGGCTCCTGCCTAAAGGATTTCAAAACCTCATTGAGTTTATATGCGTGTTCCTGCGGGAGCAGGTAGCCCGTCCGCTGCTCGGCCACAGCACTGATTCATTTATATACTTCGTCTGGACTATGTTCTTCCTGATACTCACGCTGAACCTGCTGGCGATGATACCGACCGAAGCAATAATATATCTGATTACCGGCAAAGAAAATCACTTTGGCGGGCCTGCCACAGCTAATATATGGATTACCGGAGGTCTGGCGGTTACCACGTTTTTTGTAACACATGCGGCCGGAATAAAAAAACAGGGATTGCGAAACTATTTTGCCAATTTTGCGCCGCACGTGCATTGGTCAATAATGCCTTTTATATATTTCCTGGAAATCATAAGCTCACTCATAAGACCGATAGCACTGGCGATACGACTTTTTGCCAATATAGTGGCAGGTCATACTCTGATGGCCACGATACTTGGACTGATACTGGTGTTTGGGAATTATTTCGTAGCGGCGGCATCAATAACTATGGCGGTAGCAATGTCGATGATGGAACTTTTCGTAGCATTTTTGCAGGCTTATATTTTTACGCTTCTATCGACTCTGTTTATAAGTTTTTCGGTATCACAGGAACATTAAAAATTATTTTTGGAGAATTACTATTATGGACTTAGCAGGTATGACATTAGCACTGGCTTCTGAGAGTGGCGGAATTGCGATTCTCGGCGCAGCCATCGGCTGCGGAATAATTATCCTCGGCGCAGGTTTCGGCGTGGGCACAATCGGAGGTAAAGCTCTCGAATCGCTGGCAAGGCAGCCGGAAGTCGGCGGGCGTATTTTCTCGACAATGATTATAGCCGCGGCTCTAATCGAAGGCGTAACGCTGTTTGCGCTGCTGATTTGTTTCCTCATCGCTTTCTGGATGAAATAAATGAACAAAAAAGCAATAACGGCGAGTTTGCTGTTCTTTGCCGCCGTATCTATCGCTTTTGGAGCGGAACAAGCGGCGTCTGAAGAGCAACAAAATATTTTCAACGGTGCATGGGCGGACGCACTGTGGGTAATAATCGCTTTTGCTGCGCTGTTGGCTGTCCTGAGCAAACTGGCATGGAAACCGATGCTAAAGGTTCTTACCGACAGGGAAGACCATATAAAAAAGCAGGTTGCCGAGGCTGAAGCCGCCAAAGCCAGAGCCGACCAGCTGCTGGACGAGTACAAGAAGCAGGGTTCAGACATCATAGAGCAGTCCAACCGGTATGCTACCCAGACAAAAAAGGAAATCATCGAGCAGGCCAGCAAAGAGGCTGCGGCGATAACACAAAGAGCGACATCTGAAATCAGCAATGTGCAACTTATAGCTTCTCAGCATTTATGGCACATGGCCGGAAATATGCTGCTGTCTATCGGTCATGAAGTGATCGGACGCACCATAACACCGGAAGATAACAAACGGCTCATTCACGAAGCCATCGGCAAACTTCAGGAAGAAAGTCTTAACAAATGATTGCCTCTGATATGAATTATTGTGTAGGTGAGGTTTACAGCAGCGTTCTCTTTGAGCTTGCCGTTGAGCGGCAGGCCGTCGAAGATGTCAAATCCGACCTGGACGAACTTGAAAGGTTTATGTTATTGGAAGGTTCGTTTATGATGGTTATGACCTCACCGTACTTTTCCATAGAACAAAAGAGTCAGCTGATAGAAACACTGTTTGGCGGAAAATTTAATGAATTAACTTTCGGTTTTCTGCAGGCGGCGGTAGCACATAATCGAACTGGCGCTTTGTATCATGCAATCAAAAAATATATCAGGCTCTACAAGGCGAAGAACGGTCACCGTGAGATTTGGATGACGGTTGCGCAGGCTCTGAGCCCAAGTGAAGTAGAATCTGTAAAGGCAGAGATGACGGCGGCTCTGAAGACAGATAAAATTACATTAGAATTCAACGTCGAGCCGGCCATAATAGGCGGAACGATAATAAGATATGCAGGAAAAATGATTGACAATACTGTTAGAAACAGACTGCATAGCCTGGTTGATACAATAATTGCCCGGGGCAGAAATTCAGGGAAAAGCATATGAAACTCGATGTCAGCGAAATAAGCAGTATTCTAAAACAGGAAATCAGCCAATATAAAAACAAGCTTGATATCTCGGCTGTCGGACGGGTTGTAGAGGTCGGCGACGGCATAGCGAGAATTTACGGCCTGCAAAACGCCATGGCAGGCGAAATGCTGATGTTTGAAAACGGTGTTAAAGGCGAAGTGTTTAACCTTGAAGAAGACTCTATTGGCGCTGTAATTTACGGTGACTATGTAAAGGTTAAGGAAGGTTCGGATGTTCATTCGACCGGTCAGTTGTTGTCTATTCCGGTCGGCTATGAACTTCTCGGCAGAGTGGTAAATCCACTCTGTGAGGCAATGGACGGCGGACCGTCGATTAGAACCGCCTCGACCCGATTTATCGAATGCGACGCTCCCAGCATATCTCAACGCATGCCGGTCAAAAAGCCTCTGCAAACCGGTATTAAGAGCATCGATTCTATGATACCTATCGGCCGCGGCCAGCGAGAACTGATAATAGGCGACAGAAAGACCGGCAAAACCGCTATCGCCATCGATACGATAATAAATCAGCGAAGCGAAAACGTTCTTTGCATTTACGTCGCAATCGGCCTAAAGGAATCAACCGTAGCCGAAGTAATTGAAACCCTCCGCAAAAATGGAGCAATGGAATACACTACTGTTATTATCTCCTCGGCTTCCGACTTCGCATCGATGCAGTATATCGCTCCTTATGCCGGCTGCGCTTTGGCGGAATATTTTATGTATGAACATCATCGCGATGTATTATGCGTTTATGACGACCTTGGCAAACACGCCGTAGCGTATCGTCAGCTTAGTTTGCTTTTGCGTCGTCCGCCCGGCAGAGAAGCCTATCCCGGCGATATTTTCTATCTGCACAGCCGTCTGCTCGAACGAAGCGCAAAATTATCGGATAAAATCGGCGGCGGTTCGATAACTGCCCTGCCGATAGTCGAAACTCTGGAAGAGCAGGTCTCGGCGTATATTCCGACCAATGTTATTTCGATTACGGACGGTCAGATATATCTTAAAAGAGACTTGTTCCTGTCCGGCATAAGGCCTGCTATCGACGTCGGCACAAGTGTAAGCCGCGTCGGCGGAGACGCTCAGGTTGAAGCCATGAAGAAAGTGTCGTCCAAGTTAAGACTGTATCTTGCGGCTTATAATGAACTGCTTAATTTTGCCAGACTCGGCACAGAGCTTGATGTAACCGCCCAAGCACAGCTCGATAGAGGCGCTCGAATGGTTGAATTGCTCAAACAGCCGCAATTTTCACCAATCAGCGTCGGAGAACAAGTAATAACTATATTTATCGGCTTAGGCGGCTTTGTCGATGATATTGCCGTCAAAAAAGTTGCTAAATTCACACAAGCGTTTATCCAAAGATTAAAAACCGAACGGGGCGAATATATAGACGAAATCAATAAAACCGGTAAATTTTCCGACGAACTTGCAGACAAAATCGCCAATGAAATCAAAGTCTTTAAAGAAGCAAACAAACTGATAAGCTGATATGGCCGGAATACGACAAATATTACAACGCCGCAGGGCAGCCGAGAGTATCCGGCGAATTACTCGAACTATGGGAATGGTCTCTACGGCCAAGTACAAGAGCTATCATAACAAAAGAGACGCCGCTACAGAATATGAAAACGCCCTTTCGCAAATAGGCTATCTTCTTGTTACATCTCAAGAACCTATCGACCATCCGCTTCTTAAAGAGAACAAATCCAATTGCTCGGCCGTTTTGGTTGTGGGTTCAGCACGAGGATTATGCGGTTCTTATAACAACCATTTAATCCATCTTCTCGATATGCATATCAAAAACGCCTCGCAGCTCGGCAAAAAACTGGATATATACGCCACGGAAAGCAAACTCTTAAACGCGTTAAACTATCGCAATATAAAACCGCAAAAAACATATCCAAATATCGATGAGTCGCTTGGCGGCGCCGGTGTAGATGAAATGGCTAATGATTTTATCGAACAGTATATAGCCGGAAAAATCGATTACTTCGGCATTGCGTATATGCGGTATTACTCGGCGTCAAGCCAGAAGGTACAGACCTTGACTATTCTGCCGCTGACCGAACTGATAGACAATCTCACTACGCAGAAAACAGCCATCTGGCCTTATGATATTTCTTTTGAGGATTTTTATCTTTCGCCGGAGGCTTTTGAGGTTATCAAAGGGCTGGCCCTGACAATTGTGCGAGCATCGATAGAATTCTGTTTTATGGATGCGGCGTTAAGCGAGCATTTGGCTCGTATGGTGGCAATGCGAAGTGCGACTGAAAACGCCGAAAATATGATAAAGGAACTAACCAACGAATATAACGTTGCCAGACAGGGTCAGATAACCTGCGAATTACTGGACATAGTGAGCGGAACCGGAGATTTGAAATGAAAAAAGGGAAACTTATTCAGGTGATAGGCAGTGTCTTTGACGCTAAATTCGATTTGCAGGATGTACCTACGGTACATAATGCGATTGAGATACCAACCAATAATGGCAAGAAATTATACGGCGAGGTTCAACAGCATCTCGGCGATGGAAAGATACGCGCCATCGCGATGGGCAGTACATTGGGTCTTCGCAGGGGTATGGACGTCTATGATACCGGCTCTCCGCTGATGGTGCCGGTCGGCAAAGAAACACTGGGCAGAGTCTTAAATCTGCTCGGCGAACCAATTGACGGCGGCGGACCAATAATGACATCGACAAAACGTTCCATACATCGTGATCCCCCGAAATTAACAGAGCTTTCGGCAAAAACAGAAATGTTTGAGACGGGTATAAAAGTAGTCGACCTTCTCTGCCCGTTCGTAAGGGGCGGCAAGACCGGCTTGTTTGGCGGAGCCGGTGTCGGCAAAACGGTCGTAATTCAGGAGCTTATTGCCCGTATAGCAACCAAGCACGGCGGATATTCAGTTTTTGCAGGAGTCGGTGAACGAACTCGTGAAGGCAACGATTTGTGGCTTGAAATGCAGCGGACAAAAATCGGCGACAGCAATGATACCGTGCTTAATCACACTTGTTTAGTCTTCGGCCAAATGAACGAACCGCCGGGGTCGAGATTAAGGGTCGCTCTTACAGCAATGACGCAGGCGGAATACTTTTGTGAAAGCGGCATAGGCGATACGCTTCTTTTCATAGACAACATATTCAGATTTTCTCAGGCCGGTTCCGAGGTGTCCGCCCTTCTGGGGCGTATTCCTTCTGCGGTAGGTTATCAGCCGACACTTGCGACTGAAATGGGCGAACTTCAGGAACGCATCACTTCCACGCTTCGCGGCTCTATTACGTCCGTACAGGCGATATATGTCCCCGCCGACGATTTGACCGACCCTGCTCCGGCAACAACGTTTACGCATTTGGATTCGTTTGTCGTGCTGAAGCGTGAGATTACACAGAAAGGCATATATCCGGCCGTTGACCCGCTTGAAAGCTCTTCACGTATATTAGACGAAAACATCGTGGGAAAAACTCATTATGACGTAGCTCAGACGGTCCTGGAGTATTTACAGCGATATCATGACCTTCAGGACATTATCGCCATACTCGGCGTTGATGAACTGAGCCGTGAAGACCAGACTATCGTGGGTCGAGCCAGAAAATTGGAGAGATTCTTCTCGCAGCCGTTCCTGGTTACGCGTCAATTTACCGGTCTTGAAGGCAAATACGTCGAAAAGGCCGATACGATAGAAAGCTGCAAACAAATATGCGAAGGAAAATGGGACCATCTGCCGGAAGAAGCCTTTATGTATGTCGGCACAGTCGAAGATGCCGCTCAGAAGGCAGCACTTCTAACGAGCAAACAAAAATAGTAAAAATATGACTGACTCTCCGAATATATTCAGATGTATAATTATTTCGCCGGCAGGCAAAGTGCTTGATTGTTCGGCTATCTGTGCAACTTTTATCGCACATGACGGCAGTGTCGGTGTTATGAGCAATCACATGCCGATGCTGTGCGAACTCGGCTTAGGCATAATGGCGATTGAGCCTGCCCAGACAGAAACAAAAACCGACCGTAAAAAATTCACTCTCATAGACGGCGGATTTGCTCTGGTTCATTCAAATATGGTAAATATAATAGCCGCCGACGCCGTTATCAGCTGGGACACAAAAAAAGATAAAATTGAGTACCTTATAGAAAGGTCCAAAAAGAAACTCAAAGGCGTTTCTGAAGTTTCTGAGCAGTATTCCCATCAGGTTAAAAAGAACGCTCTTCTCGAAAAACTCCTGTCTAATATGGATTAAAATCAGATTTCCTCAAATTCAATTTATAAATGCCGCTGCTGTAAAAATTAGCCAGATAATGACCCCCGCGATAATTTTCGCGCCTAACCCCGCAAATCGTCCCAACCCCGCCCCTGTCGCAATCTTGAGCGACTGTTTCATCTCTTTCCCGGCTTTTCTTTCAACAATTAAAACCGCTATTGCCGCTCCGAGAGCAGAACCAATCAGAGTACCAAAAATTGGAATAGGAATTACTATTGTACCGATGACAGCACCGATTATTGCGCCGACTATCGCCGCTGCCATAGCTTTTTTGCCGCCGCCGGCTGCCTTTGCCCCACCCGCACCGGCTAAAAATTCGAGAATCTCGCCGACAAGTGCTAAAATTATTGCTGCTATAATGGTATAAACACTGAAGATATTTTTTTGCCATAAGGCAAAGAGGATTGTTGTAATAATCATCAGCCAGTTGCCCGGCAGCGAAAAAACACCAGCCCCAGCCAAAAGGCGTTTATTAAAATCAGCAGGATTAACCATAAATAAATCATAGTTTGATTTTAAATACTTCGGTCGGTTTTACAACCATTGAATATTGAAAATTTAAGATTGAAGATTTACGAACCTGTTTATATCCTATAATTGTCTTATGTTTGGTGGAGTAAAAATGAAAAAGATATTGTTTGTTTTGGTATTAGTCTTTTGCAGCGGCTGTTTGCCTGTCGCAAAGAACCAAATTACACAAACGTCAACTATTGATGCCCTGCTTGCGGGTGCTTACGACGGACAAATGACCTGTCAAAAATTGTTAACTTACGGCGATTTCGGCATCGGCACATTTGATAAGCTCGACGGCGAAATGACAATTCTTGACGGCAAAATATATCAAATCAAGTCCGACGGCAAGGTTTACCGCCCTGCATTAAATACAAAAACGCCTTTCGCAACAGTTTGTAATTTCCAGCCTGATACGCAATTTCCCATACAATCGTCAGACTTCAAAAAAGCCGAGTCTATTATTAACGAAAAAGCCGTGAATCAAAATATATTTTTAGCCGTCGAAATTTCAGGAAAGTTTAAACACGTTAAGGTTCGAAGCGTCCCTGCTCAGCAAAAGCCGTATCCGCCACTGGCCGAGGTCGCCAAAACTCAACCTGTTTTTGAAATGAATGATGTATCCGGCACAATTGTGGGGTTTAGGTCGCCGCCTTTCGCGAAAGGCTTAAATGTTACCGGTTGTCACTTTCATTTTATCAGCGACGATTTTGCTCGCGGCGGTCACGTTCTTGATTTTGAATTGGAAACAGGTAAATGCAGAATAGACAAGTGCAGTAAGTTTTTGCTCATCCTGCCGGAAGATAATTCGTTGAAAAATATAGATTTATCGAAAGACAAGTCGAAAGACCTTCAAAAAGTTGAGAAATAAAAAACCGGCGGATTCAATCCGCCGGTAATTTCAGCTCTTTGTAAATCTACGAAGTTGACTTACCGACCGCCTTCGCCACCCGGACCACCTCGCGGAGGACCACCTGGTCCATGTCTATTGGGGTCGCCTGGACCGCGAGGACCCGGTCGCTGCATTTCGGTGTACTTTTCAACAGTCAGCCATTTTTCGTTATCTTTGGTTGTTTCTGTGCCGGCGATTTCTACAAACTTATCCGCCATTTTCTCGCCAAGCTCTTTGCCTTTTTCATCGAGGACAATATTGAATGTTCCGCGTCTTCTGTTTTCTAATTTTACTGCCGTGATAATGCCATTTGCATCTTTAATCACAACAACCCTGCCCCTGAACATATTTGGGTCAAATCTGGGTGCATTAGGCTCATGCCTGGGCACGTTAGGTTCCTTGGCTTTAGATACACCAACAAACAAAAATTCAACCGTCGCTGCCATAAGAATTAATGCTATCAACTTTTTCATTTTCAATACTCCTAATTTAAATTAACCATTTTAACTTCATCTCTGCAATATTCTCTTGTAACATCTCACAAATAAACATCTTACTGCCGTTTTATCACTTCCTTTCTTTTATAAAACACATATTATTTAACAGTTATAT
>JBAVNP010000227.1:0-2994 GCA_049691175.1 Sedimentisphaerales bacterium | reverse complement strand
TCATCGAGAATCGCTCCTCTTATACGCGGCGTGCAATACGTCGCGAACTTGACGCCTCTTTTGGGGTCGTAAGCATCTATCGCATCCATAAGGCCAAAAATGCCTGCACTGATTAAATCATCTACCTCAACCTTATCAGGAAGCTTCATATATATCCGCTCGGCAGTATATTTGACAATCGGCAAATAACACTCCATCAGACTGTTGCGGTTTTCCTCAGAGCGATTCTTAAAAAAATTCTTCCACAGGCTATTTATATCAACTTCCACAGTTTTTTTCGACGCCGGCATTTTATGCCCTCCGATTAGAAAAACCAATTAACGACTTTTTTGAAAAAACCCTGCCCTGCCGCATTGTTCACAGGAATCCTGCTCAGTCTGGCCGCCACCGCCATTAACGCTCCGGTAAAACTGCAGCGGGGATATTCAAGCACAACAGGCTGACGCTTCCTGACCGCCAGATTTGCACACTCGTCTCTGACAAGAACGCCGGCGTGATGAAGCTGCACATCCAGAAACTGCGCTGCTGCCAGCGAAACCTGCCTGTAAATTTTCTTTCCTTCATTTATACTTTCAGCCATATTCACAATGAGACTGAACCTGCCGTCATACCTCTTAATCGCAAGAGCCTTGAGCAATGTATAAACATCCGTTATCGCGGCAGGGTCGGGAGTAGTTACAAGAACGATATGGTCGGCAGCCATACAAAACGCCTGCACTGTCCTGTCAATGCCGGCTGCCGTATCCACAATAATAATGTCGTAGTTATCGGATAAAGTCTCGAGCGCTTTGATAATCCTTTCTCTGACAAAGTCCGACATACCCGCAAGCTCCTCAAGGCCGGCAAGTCCGCTTACAATATCAACACCCCCGCAGACCGGCTGGCAAATTTCTTCCAAGGTCCTGCAGCCCTTAACGAAATGAGAAAGATTATATTTGCTGTTTACCCCCAGAATGATATCAAGATTCGCAAGACCGAAGTCCGCATCAAAAACCACTACTCTCTTGCCGGCAGCAGCCAAACATATAGCAAGATTTGCTGAAATACTCGTCTTGCCCACTCCTCCTTTGCCGCTGGCAACCGCAAGAATCTTCGCCTTCTGCCTGCTTTGGACAGAAAGCTTGGCAAGCTCTTCAACAGATACCGGTGTCATTTATTCCTCCCTGAAAAATCCATTCAAAATCCTTTGTTGAAATATTATAAGTTATTTATTACCAATAAGTTACGATTTACTATTGCACTGCCATTCCTGCCAATTTCAGCTTATGCCCTAATAGGGCGCAGGCCGTTTTGTTATTTATTGCATTTTCATTCAGCCGCTGCTGCTGAAGGCTAAGATACTGCTCAAAATCTTCCTCAAAAAGCCTTCCGGCCGCCGGGTCAGCCTTGGGTTTTACATTCAACTGACCGCCGGACATAAAACTGACCGACTCATTATCACACAGAACAAGCCGCTTGTTTTTCTGATGTTCCGAAAGAGCTATGGAAATCGCCTTCGCAAAATTCTCAACATCAACGCTGCGAGGAACGAAATCCGCCAAATGACAATTGTTAATATTTTCGAGAATTACTTTGTGGTAAATGTGCGTGAACCTGATGATTTTTACAAGCAACTCATCAACGTTGTCACGAATCAAAGATGACAAATCCATTTGTCCGATATTGTTTGTCAAGGCTATTTCCCTGTAATTATTTTCAAAACGCAAACGTCAGTTATCGGCCGTTCCGAGCGTTTCCCTTATCTGACTCAGCGTTTTTGTTTTTCTCATTCCGGCTATCTTTGAAAGTCTCTTAAAGACACTTTCATCATAAAGACGATGTCCGCCCTGAGTCCAGGCAGCTTCTTTTATCAGACCCATAATTGTGTAGTTGTGAATTGTCTGACGAGAGTACGGCGTGCAGCGCACCAGCTCACCGATACGATAAAGTTTTGGCGGAACTGAAAAATCCTCTTTGCTGTTCCCTGCCAAATCCAATCGCTGCGATTCAAACATTACCCACCTTTTAAAATATTACCGGCCGTAAAAAACCAAAAGTCCTTTAAAATCAAACCTTCGATTCAAAAAAACAACTTTTACGTTTTATAAAATGTAAAAGTTATTCTGCCCTGCGTCAACAACTTTTTTAAAAAAATTCTCTATTTTTCTTATTTTGCCGAATTTGGAGGTCCCAAAAAGATTTGTTACATTTTAATTGTGTAGGCAAATAGTAAAGGGCCGCAAACTATCTGTCCTTTTACAGCTTGTAAAATGAAATTTTTTCGGACGTGCGTCCGTTGAAACAAAAAATGCTTAAAACGGCAAAACTTTCTTTGCTAAATTTGCCTATCTTCCACACTAATATGATGAGTGTTCAAAAAACATTGCTTCTGTAGCTTAAGATATTGAGATAAAAGTACTTATGAACAATGCCAGATGGAAAAATAATGTTTCCGGTACGGATAATCCGCCAAACAAAGCGAATGCGGGCATTCTGCAGGCCGTTACCCCCCTCGTTCAGCAGATAAACTGCTTAGACCTGCAGCAAATCGGGAAAATCTGTGTTGAGCAGCTTCCGCAGCTTATCAATGCCAGATTCGCCTCGTTATATATACTTGATGAGACAACCGATATGCTCCACCTCGAAAATCATAACCATCCATTCCTCATTAACAACATAGTATCCCTAAATCAGGCCAATTTGTCGCCTATGATAAAGGCCGTCAAAAGCAAGGCCTTGATTGTCGTCAAAAACATCAAGTCGTCGACCATCTCGAAACAGAACTATAAATTCGTGGAAAGTTATCAGTCCAATAATTGTATAATCGCCCCCCTTATCTGCCATAACAGGGTCGTGGGCGTGCTGAATCTTGCAGATAAAATAGGTGCGGAAGAATTCAGCAGCGATGATATCGCTCTTATTGAGCTTTTCCGTCAGCTTGTCGGCGCTTCAATCGGTAATATCAAGCTCTTTGAAAAGACACAACAGCAGGCCAAGACAGACGGCCTGACAGGC
>JBAVNP010000226.1:0-4931 GCA_049691175.1 Sedimentisphaerales bacterium | reverse complement strand
TAGGCAAACTGCCGACCACGGCAAATTTCGATTACGGCAAAAATCCCGATGGTTCCGTCAAAACTGCCCCACCGACACTGCAAAAACCGCCGGCGACGGAAAAACAAGTTCAAACTACAATGAAAACAGAACCAAATCAGCCGGAAGAAACAATAGCAGAACCAAATCAATAAAACGGACTGAACAGTGATTATATGCGTTATTGTTTTTGTGCAATTCTTCTGCTAATAGCGGGATGCAGATATTCCGCTAATAATCCAGACCCCAACGATACTGTTCTCTACAGTGCACATAGCGCAAAAGTCAGAGGGCTTGACCCCGGCGATGTCGGCGACCAAACATCTGCCATCATCGCCTGCCAAATGATTGAATGCCTTTATCAATACCACTATCTCAAAAGACCATATCAAGTTGTTCCGTGCCTGGCTGAAAGTATGCCGACAATAAGCAGCAACGGACTTGTCTATACAATAAAGATAAAAAAAGGTGTGCGATTTTATGACGATGCCTGTTTTAAAGACGGAAAAGGCAGAGAACTGAAGGCGGGAGATTTTGTTTTCGCATGGAAGAGAATCGCAGATATAAAATACCTGAGTAAAAACTGGTGGATTTTTGATAATAAGATAATCGGGCTTGATGAATTTCGACAATATTCAAAGACCTGCAAGACAGCCGCCGATGTCGATTACAATACGCCGGTCGAGGGTCTGCAAACACCTGACGATTGGACGCTTGTCATAAAATTAAAAAAACCCTGGCCGCAGATTGTCGACTTGCTGGCCCATCTGCCGACGGCGCCAATGGCAAAAGAGGCAGTCGATTATTACAAGAAAGATATAATAAACCACCCTGTCGGAACAGGGCCGTATAAACTCAAACGCTGGCACAAAGGCAGTTATATCGAAATGGTTAAAAATCCGACTTTCAGAGACGAATTCTATCCATCTGAAGGCGAACCAAACGATACTAAAAACGGTCTTCTTGCCGATGCGGGTAAAAAACTTCCGCTGACGAACAGACTTGTATCGGTTCTCATACAGGAAGACCCGCCGTATTGGTTTTTGTTTTTGCAGGGCAAAATCGACGCTTCCGGCATACCGAAAGATAATTTTTCCGAGGCTATCGACCTCAGGCAGCAGCTTACGCCGGAAATGAAGGCCAGAAATATTAAACTATTTACTTTCCGCGACCCAAGCACCTACTGGCTCGGATTCAATATGGAAGATAAGGTTTTAGGCAAAAATCTGCCGCTGCGTATGGCTCTAAACTGCGCTGTTGACAAAGATAAATATATCGAACTTTTCACCAACAACCGCGGCGAATCGGCTTACGGGTTTATTCCGCCATTGATGAGCTCTTATAATCCGGACATTAAGAATATAGCACAAATTTCATATAACATTCAAAAGGCTAAAGGACTTGTAAAAGAAGCCGAGCAAATCTATGGCTCGAAACTGCCGACGCTGACGCTGTCAATGCCCGGCACAGATATTGTTTTCAGGCAGGAAGGCGATTTTCTCAAAAGGTGCTTTAAGGATGCCGGGCTTGATGTAGAGATGGATTATATGGATTGGCCGACGTTCCAGAATAAAATCAAGACTAAAAGCGCACAAATGTTTACGCTCGGCTGGATAGGAGATATCCCGGACGTAGAAAATTTTCTGCAGCTTTTCTACAGTAAAAATGTTTCGCCCGGCTCGAATAATTTTAATTATTCCAATCCGGAATTCGACAAAATTTACGAAAAGGCGTCCGTTATGCCTGACTGTCCCGAAAGAGAGGCCCTTTATAGAAAGGCCGAGGAAATAGTCGTAAAAGACTGCCCTGCCGTATTTCTTATGCACGGAGTGGCGTTTATCCTGACGCACGACTGGGCATTGAATGTCAAACCGAACGCCTTCGCATACGGAACGTCCAAATACCGCAGGGTTGACGGGGCTAAAAAGGCCGCTTACAGTGAACTTTTAAGAAAATTAAAATGATTGCATATATAATAAGACGACTGCTTTATACCATTCCGATAATTTTCGGAGTTCTTGTGGTGACGTTCATACTTTTCAACGTTGTCAGCGGCGATGTGTCCGACCAGATTGCAGGCAAAGCCGCATCGGCAGAAACCATAAAGGAAATCCGAGCCGAATACGGCTGGGACAAGCCTTTGTTCCTATCGTGGGACAGCCAGTTTATAAACCATTTGAAAAACTGCCTGACTTTCCAGTTCGGCAGGTCGTGGAGCGACCGCGAACTGATAATCACCAAAATCAAACAAGGCGCACTGCCCTCTTTGTCGCTGACAGTTCCAATGTTTATCGGCGAACTTGTCATTTCAATCAGCCTGGCACTGATAGTCGCTTTCTTTCGCGGAACGATAATCGATATTCTTTCGGTATTTATATGCGTCGTGCTGATGAGCGTTCCGTTTTTAAGTTTTATTCTTTTCGGACAATATTTCCTGGCCTTTAAATGGGGGCTATTCCCTGTTTATTTCTGGCCGGATTTGCCTTTGCCCCAATATGTCGCGCTGCCGATACTGATAGGCATTGTCGCAGGACTCGGCGGAAACCTGCGATTTTACCGCACGGTTATGCTCGATGAATTACGCAATGATTACGTCCGAACGGCTTTCGCCAAAGGACTCGGCACCGGCAGCGTGCTCTTCCGGCACGTTCTCAAAAACGCGATGATACCTATTATTACACAGGTTATTCTGGCAATACCATTTTTGTTTTTAGGCTCATTATTACTGGAAAGATTCTTCGGCATTCCGGGGCTGGGATATCTGATGATTGACGCTATAGCAGCGCGGGATTTTCAGATTATTAACTCGATGACGTTCATCGGAGCAATCCTGTTTGTAGTGTTCAACCTGATTACCGATATTTGTTATTCCATCGTTGACCCGAGGGTTAGCTTTGAATAAGACAAAAGAAAAAAACGTTCCAATGACTAAAGGCAGAAGCTACTGGGCCGACAGCCTCAGGCAACTGCGCATGCATAAACTCGCTATGTATTCGCTGGGCATAATCGTCGTTTATATTCTCGTCGTAATGTTTATCTATCTGGCCGGTTGGACAAAAACTGATGTGTCATTTCTGGATTGGAACCAGACGGTCGGCAAAGGATATGAAAAGCCGAACAAACAAAATGTTTTAGGCACTGATTTTCTCGGTCGTTCCGTTTTGCGAAAAACCATATATGGAGCGAGAGTTTCTTTGACCGTTGCCTTTTGGGCATCAATCATCAGTATGTTAATAGGCGTTCCTCTCGGAGCGGCGGCAGGATACTTTCGGGGCTTCATCGACGACATAGTCGTATGGATTTATACAACATTAAGCTCTATTCCCTATATTCTCCTTATTCTCGCTTTCGCCCTTGTGCTCAGGGACAAAACGCTCAACCTTAACTGGCTCGGTCTGGGCGTAATCTCGCTTTCGGGCATATCGACCGTTTATCTCGCAATCGGCCTGACAAGCTGGGTCGATATCTGCCGGCTAATCCGGGCAGAGACTATGAAACATAAGCAGCGCGAATATATATTAGCGGCTTTGTCATACGGATGCAGCAACTCGAGAATAATTTTCAGACATCTTATTCCGAATGTTTTTCACCTGATAATAATAAGCTTTTCCCTGAGATTTGTCGGATTTATTCAAGCTGAAGTAATCCTGAGCTTTTTGGGCCTGGGCGAAAAGAACTGTCCGAGCTGGGGCTCAATGATAGACGCGGCAAGATTAGACCTGCCAAAGGGCTACTGGTGGGAAATGACAGCGGCTACTGCTGCGATTTTCCTTATTTCACTTGCGTTAAATATTTTCGGCGACGCCCTGCGGGACTCGCTTGACCCTAAACTGAAGGTGCAATAAATATGGCCGAAAATAATACGCTGCTGTCCGTTCGCAATCTTTCGACTTTTTTCGATACCGAACAAGGGCCGGCCAAGGCTGTCCAGGATGTATCATTCGATATAAAGCCCGCGGAGACTTTTGCCCTTGTAGGCGAAAGCGGCTGCGGCAAAAGCGTTACCGCCCTGTCGATTATGCAGCTTATTCCACATCCGCAGGGAAGAATCGTATCGGGAAAAATCCTGTTCAGAAATCATAATATTCTCGAACTTACCGAAAGACAAATGCGCACAATCCGTGGAAATAAAATCGCAATGATTTTTCAGGAGCCAATGACGAGCCTCAACCCGGTCTTTACTATCGGTTTTCAAATCGCGGAGGCCATTCGTCTCCATCAAAGAAAAAATTCCTCACAAGCCTGGCCGATGGCTGAAGAAATGCTTGAAAAGGTTCACATACCGGATGCCGGCCGGAGGCTCTATGAATATCCGCACCAGCTTTCAGGCGGGATGAGACAGCGGGTTATGATTGCTATGGCGATATCCTGCAAACCATCGCTTTTAATTGCAGATGAACCGACGACCGCGCTCGACGTTACGATACAGGCACAGATTCTTGATTTGTTAGATGAATTACAGCAAAGCGAAAATATGAGCATACTTTTAATCACTCACGACCTCGGCGTTGTAGCTCAGCGAGCCGACAATGTTGCGGTGATGTATGCCTCAAGAATCGCTGAAAAGTGCTCCTGTAATGAGCTTTTTAAAAATCCTCTGCATCCTTATACGCAAGGACTTTTAAATTCACGACCGCAGTTAGGGGTAAAACAAAAAAGATTAAATACCATCGCGGGCAGTGTTCCGGAACCGCTGAATTTTCCGAGCGGCTGCAAATTTCATCCCCGCTGCCCTATCGGCTGCAATGACAAAAGGTGCCAAACGGCAGAACCGGCATTAAGAGAAGTTTTGCCGAATCATTTTGCGGCCTGCTGGTATGTGAAAGGTTACGAAAAATAATCATTATGAATGATAATAACATTTTACTGAAAGCAGAGAATCTTAAGACCTGGTTTCCAATTAAAAAAGGTCT
>JBAVNP010000225.1:0-18088 GCA_049691175.1 Sedimentisphaerales bacterium | reverse complement strand
TAAAGGCCTCAACTTCAAAAATTTTATTATTACACTCCGGACACGCCTTACTTTTGCCGAGCTTTATATAACCAAGCTGAGTGCTCGGAAAAGACGGCTGTATTCCAAATGTTATCAGCGCATCGGGATTTTTTTCTACGTAAGTCATACCATCGACAAGGGCCTGCCGAAAAACATCCACTGGTTTTATAACCTGGTCTGCTGTAACCACCGCCATTGTAGCGTCAGGGTCAAAACGGGAAAGAACGCTGGCGGCAAGTCCGATTGCGCCTGCGGTATCACGAACTATCGGCTCGGCTATTACATTATCGAACGGAATCTCCGGCAGATTTTCACGCACAAGGTCTGAATAACCTTTGTTGGTCAGAACGATTATGCTGCGATGGTCAAAAAGCGAACTTAACCGCTGAAAACAATTTCGCAACAGAGTTTCGCCGTCAAGCAGCCGCAGAACCTGTTTCGGTCTGTCTTCCCTGCTCAAGGGCCATAGTCTTTTGCCCGTTCCGCCGGCCATTATCACTGCAAACCGCATAATTTGCCCTTCTTAAAATTTATCCGCCAAGGCGGACTATATGATAAAACGACTGTCCATTTCCATAAAAGGCTTTATTTTTTCAGCCAGTTTCACATCATCGCCGCCGCCCATCAGGGCAAGAGTCGCATCCTTTCCCAGCTCAACAGCAGGCTGGTTGTATGCGTCTATACCAAACAACAATCCGGCAATGGATGTCGAAACTTCAAAAAGATATATGAATTGTCCTACAGTATAAGGACAAATCTTTTCAAACGCAACTGTGACAGACGGCCGCTGACTTGTCGCAAGTGCATATTCCGTCGCGATTTTCTCGCTGTTCAAAAGCCTGCTCATCTTCTGATTTACCAGATAACCAAGCTGGGGGGCGGCGACAGAGGAAGAACCAATCTGAACATCCTTTTCAAAATCCTCAACAGTAAGAAACGTGAACAGCTTGTCGTTCGGCCCTTCTCTATAGAGCTGCACCTGACTGTGCTGGTCGGTAGCACCCAGCGCCTTTACAGGCGTAGGTCCCACGGAAACCATCCTGCCGGAAAGGTCTTTTGCCTTACCCAGACTTTCAGCCCAAAGCTGTCTGAACCAGTCGGCAAAATCTTTCAACGCAAAACTGTACGGCATCATCACCGATATGCGTTTGCCTCTGTTGTAATAGTGCCAGTTTATCGCCGCGTTTACCGCCGCCGGGTTCTGATAAAAACTCTGCTGACTTACCTTTTTATCCATCTCGGCTGCGCCTGCCAGAAGCTGCTCAATATCAATCCCGCATATCGCCGCGCTCAACAGGCCGACAGCGCTTAAAACACTGAATCTTCCGCCCACTCCATCAGGCACATCGAGACTAACCAATCCAAGCTGGTCTGCCGTCTTGCGCAATGTGCCTTCCTTTGGGTCGGTTGTCGCAATTATATGTTTCTTTAAAGAGTCTTTGCCCAGTTTTTGTTCGAGCATTCCGCAGATTGTCAAAAACTGCGCCGCTGTTTCAGAAGTCCTGCCCGATTTGCTTATAACGTTAAAGACAGTCTTATCAAGCCTGCCCTCTATCCAGCCAAGAAACGAACTTATCTGCTGCGGGTCAACATTATCAAGCACGAACAGCCTCGGCCCCTTTCGCTGCTTGTCATCAAGATTATACATATACGGATTCAGCGCGGTCTGGAGTGCGATATTGCCGAGAGCTGAACCGCCTATACCAAGCACAACAAAATTTTCACACCAGCCGAATTTGTCGGCAGCCTGCTTTACTTTTTCAACAGTATCCTTTTGATAAGGCAAATCACGATAGCGAACCTTGCCCGCCTTTCTGTCAGCGTTTAACTGCCCTATCAACGGCTCAGTTTTTTGGGCCAACTGGTTGAATTGCTCTTTAGTGATGCCGTGCTCTGCGCCGATAGCCTCTGCCGTAACATTTTTATAATAAAATTTTATCTGCTGCTGTTTCATACACGTTTTCTCTCAAACTCATTCAATAATACTTAAATCAGCGTATTTCAGCATTAGCGGCTTAACCTGTCCGCTTTTAAACTGAATGACAATTATACTGTTATCGCCGAGATTGTGAAACTCCTTTACCCTGCCAAGCCCGAATTTTTTATGGGATACAAGCCGGCCTATGGCAAAGATTTGGCTGCTGTCAGGAGAAATCTGGCTGTAATCTCTTTCGTAATAAACACTATCGTCATCTTTGTCTTCAGACTCCTTTTGCGGAACCGCCGAGCTTTGAGGCTGCAAACCGGCCTCAAAAAGAAACTGCGAGGCAACTGTCATACTTGTTCGGCCGTAAATAGTCCTGTGCCTGCTAAGGGTTATACACAATCGTTTTTTAGCACGTGTAATTCCTACAAAGAATAATCTTCTCTCTTCCTCAAGCTCTGAAGAATTATCGGCGCTTCTTTCGTGCGGCAAAATTCCCTGCTCAAGCCCTATAATAAAAACATTGTCAAATTCGAGCCCCTTGGCGCAATGCATCGTCATCAGCGAAACTTTTCCGCTCTGCGAATCGTAGGTATCGGTATCGCTGAAAAGTGCGATATGCTGCATAAAATCAACGAGAGTTCCGCCCTGCTGCTCGTCAAATTTTTTCGCGGCACTTATCAGCTCCGCAACATTTTCGAGCGGCGAGGCCTTGCTGTAATCCTCCTCGGCTACCTCCGCCTGCAGGGATTCGTAAAGGCCGCTTGTCTTGAAAACCTTGTCCATCAAAACCGCAACCGGCCCGGCAACATCTTTTTTGAAATCTTCAATCGTATTCAAAAACTTTTTAAGTTTTGCTTTCGTCCCTGCCGGAATGGAATCAAGGGCATCGCATTTTTTTATCATCTCATAAAGACTTATACCCTTCGATGCCGCATAAGTGCTTAGTCGGCCAATAGTTGTGTCGCCTATACCTCTGGCAGGTGTGTTGATTATTCGCAAAAGAGCCTGCTCATCTGCGCTATTCATTATAATACGCAGATACGCGAGAATATCGCGAATTTCCCTGCGGTTATAAAACTCAACGCCTCGAACCACCTGATAAGGAATACGGTTTTCAATAAGAGCCTCCTCAATCGCCCTGCTCATCGAATTTACACGATAAAAAACTGCTGTCTGGCTGGCATTTTCACCGCTGTCAAGCAGTTGTCTCAAAAAAGCACCCACAAAAGCAGCTTCGTCCTGTTCGTCATCGAGACATCGCACAACAATTTCGCCGCCGGCAGATTTTACCGGCAGAAGTTTTTTTAACTTCCGGCTCTTGTTGGCGATAATAAGTCTGTCGGCAATATCAAGTATCTCCGGCATACTTCTGAAATTTTCTTCCAGTTTTATAACCGTGGCGTTCGGCCAGTCTTTTTCAAATGCAAGTATATTGCCGATATCCGCGCCTCGCCAGCCGTATATCGACTGGTCGGGGTCGCCTGTTACGCAGATATTGCCGTGCTCAAGAGAAAGCCCGCGGGCAATCTGATATTGAGCGTGATTGGTGTCCTGATACTCATCTATCATCAAATACCGGAATCTTTCATTCATCTGCCTGCGAATATCCGGGAAATCGCGAAGCAGAAATGCTGTTTTCAAAAGCAAATCGTCAAAATCGAGTGCATTATTCTGCTTCAAAATTTTCTGATAATTTCGGTATATTTTCGACAGACATTGCGAAAAATAGTCGCCGATGCCGGCGGCCTGGAAATCTGCCGCATCCTGAAGATTATTTTTTAATCGTGAGATTGCCTCCAATATCCGTGCCGGCGGGAAATTCTTTGTGTCAAGGTCTGCCGCTTTTACCGCCTCCTTAACACAGTTTTTCTGGTCTGTTTCATTATAAATACTGAAGTCCGGCGATATATCGGCTGCCTGTGCGAACTGCCGAAGGATTTTTACGCAAAGCGAATGAAACGTGCTTATATGTGCTGTGCCGCCGACATTCATTGCGAAAACTCTGTTGCGCATCTCCTCAGCCGCCTTGTTTGTAAATGTTATCGCGCAAATGCCGGACGGCTTTACCCCCTGATTGATAAGCGCCGCCAGGCGGTTTGTTATCACTCGCGTTTTGCCGCTGCCAGGGCCGGCTATAACAAGTAAAGGGCCATCTTTGTGCCAGACCGCCCTTTGCTGCGATTCGGTCAGATTCTCCGCCGCAAACCGCTTCATCATTGCTGCGTGCTTTCCTGCTTTTCCATCTCCTGCCTGAAATATTCATCCTGCTGATTCAATTTTTCGTAAAGTTGGGGTCTTTCAATACGTATCCGCTCAATCAGATTTTGACGGACATCATCGGGATACCTTAAATCATTCAGAAAACTGATTATTCCTACATATCTAAGCACTTCAAAATCAGGCAGAACAATTCTGTCAACACCTTCGTCGCCAAACCGATTCTGATAATAATCATATACCTCTCTTGCCATTTTTTCTCTGCCGAAGGCCTCGTCATCATCATATACGGCATAACGATAATACGCCTCATGCAGCATAGTCGTTATGATTTCGGTGGCATCGTTTAAGCCCATTGAATTAAGTTCATTGATGAATCTGGTTCTGGCATATTCAGCAAGCGAAACCTGGACATCCGCATCTGTCGGATACTCTTTTCGCAGTGTATTGTAAATTTCCAGCGCCTTATCTATATGACCGGCCTGATAAAACAGCAGCACGGCCCGCTTAAGCAAATTTCTATGGGCAACCCGGAGACTTTCCTCATTACCCTCAACGCCGGCATATTTCTTCGCAAGCTCCTTTAAGGCCTGGTCAAATCTCTCAAACATCCGCAGGTCTGGAAACAGAAACACGCTTTGGCGTTCTATGATACTACAGGGGTCGTTCTTTTCCGGTACTCGCGAGGTATAAATAATCATCTTGCCCATTCTGTAAAGGTTCTGAAGACTGTGAAAAACAATTCTATCGGTATTAAGCTCGTCTATCGATTCTTTATTGCTCGGCGCCCTTTGCAGGCCGAGTGTCGCCCAGTAAATAGCGTGGACATCCGCAAGCGTCCAGTCCAGCGGCAATATTCTGTTCGGGTCATTATAATCAATCGGACCGTATTTTTCATTCAACTGCACCATAAACTGCGGTTCGAGCTTTAAGGTATGCCGCAGATAATACGCCTTTGCGAAAGTATCGAACTCTTCGAGCGTTTTTGTATCACGATATTTGTCGATAACCGCAAAAGCCTGCTGCGAGAAACGCCGCGGCTTCTGCCTGATAGAAATATAATTATCAACAAGCTGCGCAGGCTTGGCAAAAGCGATGTCGGCCGAAGCAAGCTCATTTACAAACTTCGCCACATCCGGCTTTTGCAAAATATCCGAAAGCTCCTTCGGCGCATCGGCAAGGGCCTTGTAATACTCCTGAGTTTGGGGTCCAAGCAAAGGTTTCATAGTATGATAGAGCTGAAGCTTGTAATACTTGTGAGCGTCGTCCATAACTCCCCCTATCTTGTGCTGAAATATCCACGCAAGCTCACGATAAAGCTGTAAGCTGCGGGGATTTTTTTCTATGCCCTTATCGCGCAGAAGCTCGAAACCATTTTTGACCCACTGCCACCGTTCCTGCGGCCGGCTTGCCGGAATCGCAACGGAAATATTATAAGCCATATTCCACGCGTGAAAATTCCAGACGGCGGGAAACCTCGGCTGCAAAAGAGTTATCCATTCGGCAAGCTGCTTTGCGTCAAAAAACTTACCCTCTTGCTTTAACTGGTCTGCCCGTATCCAGAGGACATCCACCACAAGACCGCGGAACGCTCCAAGCGCCACCGTCGCAAAGGCAAGCGAAGGAGGCGCATTTTCAAGCGGCTCATTCATTATCAGCTTCATTTCGCTGCGCTGCGCATTTATTCCGTTAAGCCGACTTGACCCCCAATAAATCAACCCTCCCGCAGCAACTATACACAGAATACAAAATATAATTTCTCTCAAACGCATAATTTTTAAATAATCACTTTCGCTAATTCACGTTTTGCAAAAATCAAAAATCCTGCCAGAAGCAGAATTAATGATTTTATCATAAGAACTCCTACGGCAAGAACCAGAAAACTTAACTTTATCAGCCTGGCATCAATTATATATCTGCTGATATTGTAATTTTCATCAAACTTCGGCAGCAGCCATATCATAGGTTTTATCGTATATTGGTAAACAATCGCCATATTCTGCCCAAGATAATTAAAAGACTGTACGACAAAGCCGTTGATAACGCCCATGAAAAACACCGTAAAACAGCACAGAATCGCCACCGGAAATCCGAGCCATGTGGACAATGAAACGCCGAGAGCTGCCAGAAATATCAATCTGGCAAATATAACTATCACGGCACGAAGAAAATTATCGGTGAAATTACCTGCTTTATAAAGCACCTCAAAACCATTATCCATGGGGAATATTACCGTTGTTTCGTTCATTGGTTCATTATAAAAAACCACCGCAAGATAACCATCTGCAGCTACCGCGTCAGCAGAAACTTCAAATTCACGCTGTATATTAATCACATCCTTGCGCGGAATAGTATAAATCGGTGTTTGCATTTTCGGCTGGCCGGACTTCAGCTGCCGATAATCCCCTACATACCAGACACCGTAAAGATTTTTGTCCGGCGGCTCCTGAGAAGCATTAAACTTAAAACGTATAAAAATATTTTCATTTACATCGAAAGGCTTAACACCTTCAAATTCCCATAAAACCATCCCGCCGGGCTCCGCGGAACGTCTGCTGAATTTCTCCGCGTCACGCAGTTCCGAAAGAACATCTTCTTTTTTGTGCGATTCGTCAAGCCGGCCGGTCCTTGCAAGCTCGTTATATGCTCCCAGCACACGATTCTCTGCGGCCTGCTCGTCTATGTTCATTTTGAGAGCCGCCCTTGCGGTAAAAAACTCACTGTTCAGCCGGGCAAGTTCGGCCTCATCAGTTTTTGTAAAACGCGGCATCTGTATGGTAGTCGTATAAATTATCGATGAAAACACAGCCAGCAGCAGTAAATCAAGAAGCACCACTCCGAGAACCTTTCCGATAATCAGTTCAAAACGTCTGATGGGCTTCGTAACAACCGTATAAATCTGTTTATACTTTATGTCGTAGCTGAGAGTGTAACAGGAGACTATAATAGTAAGAACCGAAAGCAGAAATGAAACCAGACCAAGCCCGTAACTTATAAAGCTCTGAATACGTCCTATGGCAGTGCCGTCGCCGGTGCTCGTCAGGCTCAATATCGGCAAAAGCACTATGAGCAGCAGCATAGACACTATCGCGATTTTCATCCTCATAGAAGAGACAAAAGTATTCCTGGCTACGGCCCAGATTTTACCCATTTTTATCATCCTCTGAGCGGTCGTCCACAAGTTTGTCAAGAAGCTCTTTCCTGACATCCTGCGGCTTTTGTTCGTCTTGTCGCCGCTTCTCGGTTTGCTGACTCGGCGGCTCAATACTCTTTTGCTTGTCCCGGGTAAGCCGACTTAAAACATCCTTAGCCGATTCTAATTCTATTGACTCTACAGTTTTTTGCGGCTCTGCTGATTTGGCAGGCTCAACTTTGGCGGCAACAAGTTTGTCAAGCACATCCGAGACGGCAGCAACTCTCTCGGCTGCCGAGCCATCCATTCGATTCACCGCTCCGCTCGTCGGCCTTTTTTCCCGCTGCGCCTGTCTGACTATATCTATAAAAAATGATTCAAGTCCCTGCATCGGGGCTTTTACCTCAAACTCGCCGCCTTCCTTTTCAACAATCCTTCTTATCTGCTCTATGGTCCTGTCGCTGAGGACATCGGTGGTAATTTGAGTCTTATCTTTTCTCTCGAGCAAATCAGCAATACTTCCCTCCTTTTGCACCAGGCCGCCATAAAGGATGGTAACACGGTCGCAAACTTCCTCGGCATCCGCGAGCAGATGGCTGCACATAAGCACCGTTTTGCCGCGTCTTGCGAGTTCGACAATCAGGTCCTTGATTTGTCTTGTGCCGATAGGGTCAAGTCCGCTTGTCGGCTCATCAAGTATCAGAAGCTGGGGGTCGTTTATCAGCGCCTGCGCAAGACCTATTCGCCTTGCCATACCCTTTGAAAACGTGCCGATAGGCCGATTGGCCATACCTGAAAGGCCGACCATATCCAGCAGCGCCTCGACTCGCGACGCCCGCAGTTTTGAATTTAAACCGAATAGTCTGCCGTAAAAATCAAGCGTCTCGCGGGCACTTAAATACGGATATAAATATGACTCCTCGGGCAGAAAACCGATTTTAGCGCTTATTTTAGGATTCCTGCCGTCGCCGCCGAGAACTAGCGCTTTGCCTCTCGTCGGATGGAGCAGACCGAGCAGCATTTTTAAAACCGTCGTTTTACCGGAGCCGTTCGGGCCAAGAAGTCCGAAAACCTCATTGTTCCTGACCTTGAGATTTAAATTATCAACCGCAACAACCCTGTTGCGACCCCACCAGTCGGTAAAAATCTTCGTCAGCGAAAATGTTTCAACCGCAAATTGACCGTTTCTGTCAGCCACAAAACCCTCTCAAATTTTTATTAATAAACCGTGACATGAAAATGATGCGACTATACACCTGCTGCAGACGCCGGACCGTGAGGCTGGAGCTCTTCACCGAAACGCACTAATCTAGCGCTGTTGAAAACCACGACAAGCGAACCTGTAAAGTGCAGCACGGCAGCGTAAATCAACGGCAGCCAGCCTGCTGCCGATGCCGAAACACCGAGAATTATAAACAGGACACCGAAAAGAAGGTTCTGGTTGATGATAGCCCTTGTTTTGCGCGACAGTCTGACTAAAAACGGCAGTCTTTTCAAGTCATTGCTCATCAGAGCTATTGACGCCGAATTTATAGCGACATCGCTGCCTGCAGCTCCCATCGCTATTCCCAAATCACCGCTGGCAAGCGCAGGAGCATCGTTAATTCCATCACCAACCACTGCAACAATATGACCATCCTTCTTCATTTGTTCTACAATTGCAAGTTTATCCTGCGGCAGACATTTGGCCTTCACATCGGTACAGCCAAGCTCAGAGGCGACTCGCCGGGCAACTTCTTCCCTGTCGCCGGTAAGCATTGCTATGCGTTTTACATTTATTTCGAGCAATTGCTCAACCGCCTGCCTGGCCTCCGGTCTTGTTTTATCCTGCAAACCTATCCAGCCGATACACTTTGAGCCGCGAGCAACATATAAGGTGCTGAAACCCTGTTCTTCGTGCAGTGAGGGGTCGGGGACAGCCGAAGTGTCAATGTTCTGTTCGTGCAGAAATGTATCCCTGCCTACTAAAACTTTCTGACCGTCAACCTTGGCAGAAACGCCCTTGCCCGGCGTCTCAGCAAAACCATCCGAATTTGAAAGCACCAGATTAGCTTCTTTCGCAACAATTTGCAGAGCCCGTGCCGCCGGGTGTTTGCTCATCTGCTCCGCTGAGGCGGCGAACTTTAAAAGTTCTGCCGGCTCAGTACCTCCGGCAGGCGTTAGTTTGGTTACATAAAGCTGACCGGTGGTAAGAGTGCCGGTCTTGTCGAATACCATCGCGGTTATCCTGCCAGCAAGCTCAAGGTCGGCCACCTTCTTTATCAGGATACCGAGCCTCGCTGACGCCGACAGTGCCGCGACCATAGCCGTTGGCGTGGCAAGTATCAGCGCACAGGGACAGGAAACGACAATTGCGCCTATCGCGCGATTTATATCACGAGTAAAAAACCATATTATTGCAGATATCATCAATATTGTCGGTATATACCACTTAACATACCTGTCGATAATCCGCATTATCGGTATTTTGGTATGCTCCGCCTGCAGGATAAGAGCCTGAACTTTGCCAAGGGTCGTATCCTCACCCACCCTTGTTACTCTGATATCGAGAACGCCGGTAAGGTTGCTGGTGCCGGCAAAAACCTGTATTCCCGGCACTTTGTCAACAGGAAGGGATTCGCCTGTAATCGTCGCCTCGTTTACGGAACTTAAACCTGCTATAACCTCACCATCGGCTGCAATGTTGTCGCCGGGCTTTACTCGAATTATATCGCCTTTGCTTAATCGGCCGGCGTTTATTTCCTTTTCCTGCCCGCCGCGTTCAATCAGACAGGCCTTTGTCGGAGTAAGTTTTATCAGCGATTC
The DNA here is from genome assembly GCA_049691175.1 of Sedimentisphaerales bacterium. Lineage (GTDB taxonomy): Bacteria > Planctomycetota > Phycisphaerae > Sedimentisphaerales > UBA12454 > JAPLMW01. The sequence goes on along the minus strand of JBAVNP010000225.1, from coordinate 7,985 downwards.
GATGGAGGTCCTTGCGCCGAGCGCGGTTCTTGTTTCGACAAGCTCGCTGAGAAGCAGGAAAAACGCCACAACGCTGGCCGCGACATAATCGCCGGTAGCAAATGCGGCGATTATCGCCAAAGCCACCAGCTCGTCCATATGCATATGCCCCTGCACGACGGACTTTATCGAATGAATGATAACCGGCGCACCTAAAAGTATCGCCGCAAGCATCGCAAGCATATCTCTGACTTCCGCGCCCCTGCCGTAAAAAATCGGCGAAATCAGACTGTTTATCAGAAGCGTTCCGCCAAGCAGTGTGCCTGCCAGCGCCAGACTTACTGTAACCTGCTTTCGATGCGTCTTTTCAACGTCGACTTCGTGTGCCGTCAAATTCAATACTCTGTGCACCATATTCCTATTCTTTCTTGTCCTATTTTTTATCTTTTCCCAGCATCGGGTCTCTGTTCACCATAACCCTGAACTCCGTATTTTTGAAGCCTGCGCCGGGCTGAGCGATTATGGTTTCCTGAGTATTGCTCAGAATCTCTTCCATCGCCTCCTGATAAATCCTCTCAAGCACAAGCTTTGGTCTTTTGCGATATTCAGGCAGAAGCTTTGCAAGATAATCAGCGTTAGCCTTTGCGGATTCGACCACCTTTGTTCGATAAGCTTTTGCTTCCGCTATCGTCTGGCGGACCTGCCCGGAAGAATTTGCCAGGTAATTATCCAACTGCTGTTCTGTTGCATTCGGTTCGGCCAGAGCCTTTATTATTTCGGGGCCGCCTGCTTCATTTATTTTGCTCTCGGCATAACCCTTCGCTTCGCGGATGATTTTGTCTGCCTCGTTACTGGCCTTTATCGACGCAACAAAAGCGTCTTCCACCTGCCGCGGCCAGGTATGTGTAACCTGCATCGAATCAACTTCTATGCCGCTCTCTATCGCATCGAGTTTTTCCTGCAGGAGTTTCTGCGCCTGCCGGCTTATCTGGGCATCGCTCTTTATCGCCTCGTCAATGCTGAACTGCACCATCGTGGCGACAATCGCATTACCGGCAAGGGATTTCAAGAGAGGCTCGACACTCGTCGGTATGACATCGATATAATTCTGGCCTGCCGGCGCAGGTTTGACATAAACATTTCTGAAAAACAATTCGCAATCGGAAATTTTGTAAGTCAAAATCCACTTTGAATGGATGATATTATAATCGTCGCCGGTTTTCAAATCCGCTACGGTATCATTGCGCGTAATACAATAGCCGTCCATCACAGGGTCAAGCGTAAAGGAAAAGCTCTTCTTTGTTTCATCATACCAGAAGGCATCTATCGCCACCCGCTGAATGGTATTTTTGCCCGAAAACTTTATCACTTCCTCTATCGGATAAGGCACAGCCCAGTGCAGCCCGGGGCCGAGTATCCTTTCGTCGCTTGTTTCGCCGCGTATTCGGCCAAATCTTAAAACCATTGCCCGCTCGTCAGGCCCGACCGTAAAAACACCTGAGCTGAAAAATAATATCACAAGCACTACCATTACAATCTTCAGAACGAAGAAGCTTATCCGCAGGGCATCCGCAAGACTCCTGCTGCCCGCGTCAAGCTCGCCGATTGGAATATCAGCCTGCGAATCTATTTCATCGTGCCCGTGATTATGATTATGGATATCGCTCATAATTATTCCTGTTATTGCTTAGGCTCAATTTGCGGCATTTGTTTGAGGAGCTTAAACGGCTCCGCATCGGCAGGCAGCACCACTGTCGTGCGCTGTTTGAGAGTTTTCTTAAGCGTCTCAATCTCACGAAGGAACATTGCAAATTCAGGGTCCGCATCAAGCATTTTGTAATACTGAGCAGCCTCGGCATCGCCGCTGCCTCTTATTGCCTTTGCCCTTGCCTCCGCTGCCGCCAGAAGTTCGGTAATTTTTGAGTCGGCATCGCTTTTAATCCGCGTCGCCTCTGCATTGCCCTGTGCAAGAGTCGCTTCTGTTTTGCGCTTCCTGTCAGCCCTCATCCTCGCAAAGACGTCCTCTGTAACCTTTTCGCTCACCTTGAGCATCTTTATACCGACAGATTCAATTTCTATGCCATATGCCTGCTTTACAGGTTCGCCAATAACCGAAACCATCTCATTTTCAATTTCGCCGAACTTAATCTGCTGGCGGTCTGTATTGACAAATTCACTGAAATAATGCCTGCCGATAACCTTGTTCTGAGCGTCCCGCAGCCGGCTCTTGAGAAGTTTTTCAGCTCCGGCGGTATCTCTTACAGCTTCACGGAATCGTTTGGCATCCGCTATCCGCCAGATAACATAGGTTTGCACAATTATCGGCTCACCGCCTTTTGTCGTCGTTTCCTCTTCAACGCCTTCGAACAACGTCGGTCTTGAATCATACTTGACCAGCGTTTGAATCGGAGCAGGCCATTTCCAGTTCCAGCCCGGCTCTTGTATCTGGCGAGTGGACCGTCCGAACGTCAAAATCAAGGCTGATTCAGTCTGACGAACCTGAAACGAGACAAGATAGAGCAGCATAACTGCTACAATCAAAACTATGAGAATTATAACCGCTATATTTTTCATTTCGTCTTATCCCTAAAATTTATCATTCAATTTTTAACTTTTCACTTACTTACCCTGTGCCGGCTCTATGTCATACAGGCTCGGTACCTGTTTTTCCTGAAGGTCTATTATCGTTACCTGCGTATCGCCGTCAGCCACAACAATGTATTTACGAATTTTCTCAAGTGACTCTTCCAGCATACCCATCTTTAATTCATGTTTATAAATCCGTTTCGAAGCCCGATAAGCTGCCAGCTGCTGACTGAATCTCTTGCCGGTCGATTCGGAAATCGCGATTTTCTCATAGGCGTAACTCTGCGCCTGACGAAGTTTGGCGAATAACTCGCCGCTTGCCTGAGAAAAAGCGGTATCAAGCTCTAATTTGATTTTGTCCGTCTCTTTCCGTTTGCCGGCCTGCTCTGCCTGCATATATTTTTCCGCAAGATTATACAGGGTCTCGGCCTGTTTGATAGAACCGACATTTGTGGTAAAGAGTTTATCCCGCTGGGCGATGGCCTCAAGAATAGCGGCCTGTTTTTTCTGAACGGCGCCTATAACCGCCTGAAAATCCGGCGCAACACCAGGCGGAGGATGAAATCCTTCCAAACCCATAAAAACTATCTCAACTCCCAGTCCCATCCTATCGGCTTGTGCCTGAATTGTCTCAATAAGCTCCAAAGCAGCCTTCGTTCTGCCGGCTCCGAGCAGGCTTTCTTCGTCGCCGCCGGATACCGATTCCGGTTCGACACGTGAACCGGCGGCAAATTTTATTACCTCACGATAGCAAATATCTTCGAGAATTTCCCGGCTGTCGGCATAGTTGTAAAGATATTTATATAAATCCACTACACGATATTGAACGGGAATGGCCGCCCTTATAATACTTACCGGAACAGCGCCTTTTTCCTGTGAATTGATGCTCTCTGTGGCTACTAAAAGATTATATTCCGCTTTATAATGTTCTTTGCCCCAGAGCAGGGCTTCTCTTTGTTTTTCAGGGTCATCCTGAGGAACATAACCTATATGTATTTCCTGAATTTCCTTTGTCGGAAATTGTCTTGTTATTTCAAAAGGCCAGGGGAGCTTGAATTTAAGTCCCGGCCCGATGAGCCGGACATTACTCTGAGAATCAAACGCCGAGCCGAACCGCTCAACTATCGCCTGCGATTCGGGACCAATAATTACAACGCAGCTTAAAAGATAAAGTATCACCGCAGAAACAATAATCAGCGGCACTATCGCCTGCTCCATTATTTTGTAAAACCACGTCTGCGATACTTTAAAGCCGAATTGATAGTCGATAGCGTTTGCGGCGGTCTGCAAAATATTGCCCGGCGACGCTATTATCGCCAGCAGTCTGCTGTCAAACGCAGTGCTGCTATACTGGTCTTCCAATCTCGGCCGGTATATATCGAGTATAAAATTAAGAGCTGTTTCCAGGCCGAGAATAAAAATCAGGACCGGCACAGCCCAGTCAAGGACAACCAGAACCACCGAAACCTTAAACTGCGCAAAAGCCATTCCCGCGGCACAGGCGAATGATAAAATCGCTGTGGCGAGCAAATAGCTTCCTCCTGCACGAAGGGGACGCCATTGCGGCTGACTTGACATCCCTGTGGTATACAGTGAAAAAAGAAAACTCAAAAATGCAATGGAAATGGTCAGCACTGCGCCCAAAAGCAAATGACTTAGCTCTCCGGTCTCCTGTCGCCGCAGGAGATACCTTATAAACACCGCGCCCATCCCCATCTGATACAAGGCTATAATAACGGAAAAGACAGGCAGAACCCATTTTTCAAAGTTTTTTAACCTGTTCTGAGCAACTGCGAAAAGTTCGCTATGACTTTTCTGTGCTTCAAATATTGTATCGCCGCTGCTGCGTTCAAGCACAGCCATATCGAGTTTTTCCTGCTGAGCCAGTGCCCTTTGATAAAACTGCAGGGCAAGCACCGCCCAGATTACCGCCGCCGCGAGTATCTGCCAGCTAAGTGCATATAAGGCAAAACAGGAGGTAACCTTACTTAAAATAAAACTGCCGAGAAAAAATACCGCACTTAAAATAAGTGCCGCAAGACTTATAAACCCTGCTTTTTTTGCATCTGTCTGCATTTACTATCCTTAACTATTTCACAGAAACCCTAACAGGCCCTTGCACTAAACCTCCACCCGCATCCAAAGTATACAAGAAAGTTGCTTTACTACAAGCATAAAAGAAGGTAATATAATCGACAAATCCTGTATAGCAAAACTTTTATCCTAAAAAAAATGCTCTATAAACTGTATTCAATAGCGAAAAATACTTTCATTGAAACAATAAGACAGCCGGTCTATGCGGTCATTGTCGCCGCTGCTGTGTTTCTGTTTTTTCTTAGTCCATCGTTATCAATGTACACGATGGAGGACGATAATAAACTTTTGAGAGAGTTGGGGTTATCTACGCTCTTTATTGCCGGTTTGTTCATAGCAACTTTTAGCGCCTCAGCGGCAATAACAGAGGAAATCGAAACAAAAACCATCCTGACCACCCTCTCCAAACCAATCCCGCGATACATCTTTATACTCGGGAAATTCACAGGCACTATAGCCGCCGTCATCCTGGCTCATTACATCTTTACTATCGCTATGCTTGTGACGATACGCCACGGGGTAATGTCAACAGTTTCCGATACTCACGATATGACAGTTATTATATCGGCTGCCATCACAATAGGCCTTTCATTTGCCATAACTGCTTTTCTGAACTATTTTTATGACTGGAAATTTACTTCAACAGCAATAATCCTGACTGCGATTTTTGCGACAATGGCTATCGTGTTTCTTTGTTTTATAGACCCAGACTGGAAATTCAATCCTGCCGGCAACAAATTCAATTCAGTTGATATATATGGTTCAATATTACTTTTGATTGCACTTTTCATCTTAACCGCGGCAGCCCTGATGTTCTCTGCGCGATTCAATGTTCTGGTAACATTGAGTTTGTGTATAGGCCTGTTTCTGCTCGGCCTCGTAAGTGATTATGTATTCGGCAGATTTGCCGAGAGCCACCTGTGGGCTAAAATAGGCAAAATAATAATCCCCAGCCTTCAGGTATTCTGGATTAGCGATGCTATTTACGAACAGAACAGCAAGGTAACAATTGACTATATAGCATCCTGCGGCATTTACGGGTTACTTTACACTACAGCCTTCGTTCTGATTGCAATAGCCCTCTTTCAAAGAAGACAAGTCGGGTAGGAATTGAAAGGAAGTAAGGATGTAAAGAGGCAAGGAAATAAGGAAAAACAGTCGAAATTGTTCCTTACATCTTTGCTTCCTTATTTCCTTACTTCCTTTTCTACCGCGGTTTCATCGCAGTTCTCCTGTTTTGTGCATTTGGCACAATCGCTCCAGACCTTCATAGGAAGCGTCTTTTTATCAACAATCTTAAACCCCTGCTTTTCAAAAAACGCCGGTTCCAAAGTCAGTGCAAAGACCTTTTCAACCCCGAGATTTCTGGCTTGTTCAACAGCTTTTTCAACCAGCAACTTGCCGATTCCTTTATTTTGGTATTCCTGGGCAACGGCAAGTGATTTTATCTCTGCAAGGTCAGACCATATAACAGCAAGAGTGCAGCAGCCGACAACTTTGCCATCAATTTCCGCCACGCTGAACATCTGCAGATTGTCAAAGATATACGCCTTCGACCTGAACAGCATCTTGTCAAGCTGGGCGTATTGGCTTATAAGCGAATAAATCGTCTCAACATCTTTAACCGCGGCATTTCTGATATTCATAGTGTGAAATATAACCCCCTTATCCGTTTTTGCAATAAAAACTATGCTCAATCTACTTTCAAATTTTTAACTGAGCCTTACTCATATATACCTGACTGGAGCCAATAGCTCATAAGTATGATAAGGTCATCGGTATCTACAGAGCCGTCAAAGTTCAGGTCCGCCCAGTCGCAGTAATCGTTATATACCCTGCAATCCTTTCTCATCCAGTATTGTGCAAATACCGCGAAATCCCTGAAGTTGTTTCTGCCATCGGTATAAATATCCGCAGGCGATATCTGCCACGTTAAAATCGGATACTCATCAATTTGTATAAACCAGTCCGCCTCATCGCCGTCTTCATAAGAAAAATCCCAATCTGTATAACTCGCTTGTTGTTTCATCTGCGCATCTGTCAGCGGCTCGCCTAAACCATTATCCGGCCCAGTAGTATCAAGAAAATAACAACTGATTATACCACTGGCGGTATAACTGCTTCCGCATAGACCACCAACATAACTGCTACCGCTTACATTACCAGTCGAATAACAATTGGTGATATTCATGACATTACCTCCACATAGCCCGCCGGTATAATTACCATTTCCGTTTATAGTTCCTGTTGAGTAACAACTAGTGATTTTGTAGTAATTAGTTCCGCACAAACCGCCAGTATAGTTGTTTCCACTCACATTGCCGGTCGAATAACAATTGCTGATGATTGCAACATTTTCTCCACACAGCCCGCCGGTATAATTACCACTTCCGCTTACAATGCCTGTTGAGTAGCAACTGGTGATGTTGTTGTAATTAATTCCGCACAAACCGCCAGTATAACTATTTCCACTCACATTGCCGGTCGAATAACAAGCAATGATATTGCCTCTGTAATTCTGACCACATAGACCGCCAGTGGCGGTATTTCCACTTACATTGCCGGTCGAATAACAATTGCTGATGGAGCTATTATAATTCCATCCGCACAGTCCGCCGGTACTGATATTTCCACTCACATTGCCGGTCGAATAACAATTGCTGATGGAGCCATGATAATTCCATCCGCACAGTCCGCCTATATAGTTATCCCCACCGGTAATATTTACGTCTTCTATGCCAAGGTTCTTTACGATACCGCCTAAACCAATCTCTCCGAACAGACCAATAAAGTCTTCTGAGTTGTTTGCATCTATTTTAAGCGAAATAATTGAATGTCCGTTGCCATCAAATATTCCATTAAAGGTTATTCCATCACGAGCGATGAGGGCTTTACTAAAAGTATATTCGGCAAGATTAATATCGTTGATGAGGACGAAAGCTTTGATGTAGTCGTTTACATCAGCCGCTAAAACCAGCAGGTCATTGACATCGGCTATTCTGTATGGGTCGTTTGGCTCGCCTGAACCGCCGGAGTAGGCAAAAACTGATGGAGATAAACAAAAGACAATGCTGATAATAACTAATACCTTGCGGTATGTATAAAACACAATTAAACCCTCCTGAATTCCTGCAAAACTCGACTATAATAGAATACCCCATTTATCTTGAAAATGCAAGCAAAAACCCCGGCCTTTGCTGCGTCAGATCGAGGGCAAATTTTCAATCTTCAATCTTAAATTTCTTTGTGTCTTTGTGCCTTCGTGGCTAATTAAAAGAAAAAAAGCTGGAAAAGTCGAATTATATTACTACAATACGGTTTACCCC
>JBAVNP010000224.1:0-12145 GCA_049691175.1 Sedimentisphaerales bacterium | reverse complement strand
CCCTTAACCTGCCCCAATTATGAAGAAACAATATTCAAGCTGAATAATAAAATACTTTATACAAGAACTCTCCGCCTAACCCCAATTATTAATTATTATATCATAACGAAGATAAAAACGCAAGAAGAAAATCACTCAAATTTAAATTTTTCGCAAAAACTTTTTCAAATCACAAGTAAGGAGCCCCGATAAATCGGGGCTCCAGGTTTTTATATAAAAATCCTTTTTCCACGAGATATTATTTGCTGCTTTTTCTTTTTAAGAGAGCCAAAGTTCCTATGCAAAGCAGAGAAATCGTAGCTGGTTCAGGAACAGTGTAGTTGTAAATTACGGTTACTTCGCCGTTTGCACTTACAGGAGTCACAGCATATTCGATTCCGCTGACACCGCCAAAAGTAGACCATTGAATAACACTGGCATCAATATTATATGTGCCGGTACCAATATAACCTGGAAATAGAATAGAAGCAATAAAGCCGGAATCATCGTCAAACTCCGTAACGCCTATATACAACATGCCGTCATTAGGATCAGGATTATAGTCATGTAGAACGGGATTTGGGTCACCTGAAAGCGAAAAAGAACTGCTATATGTGGCATTAAGCTGGGCCACAACCGGTGTTATTAGCCCTGTTTTAAGCAGTCCCACATCTGTTGAGCTGATATTGCCTCTTGCACCAAATGCAAAAGTACCGCTGGCAGGTTCGGCACTGTCATTATCCAGAATAAGCTGTCCACCACTTGACGTTAAATTAAACAAAACCTGGATAGAATTGAGTGTGTAAGCCCCGCCGTAGTCATTAAACTTGTTGAATGTCAGGGTCTTAGTCATGTCGGGTGTGTTAGGTCCGAAAGTTAGTGTTTGCACAATTGGTGCTGGTCCGGCAAAGGCCGGTACAGCTGTTACAAGGAGAGCAGCAGCAAAGATGATTAAAAATCTTTTTGTCATTTCTTACCTCACTTTCTAATAAGAGGTTATACTTATCGCTTTAAAAACGCGCGCAAACTCTGTCTGGAATAACCTCTTCTCTTGATTGAAGAGCAAGGTTTGCCTGAAACCAACGCTCCAATTACAAAGCCAAGACGAATATCAAAGTGATTTAACTTAACAGGTGTTCTCTCCAGCCCCAATTATTATAAAATATTATACCACAATGAGGATAGAAATGCAAGAGAAAAATAGGGTTTATAAAAGATTTTTATTAGGACGTGCCCGGGTTCATTATTTGGTTAGATACGCAGGTCTGTCCCTGCTGTTAATGGCGGGCAAAAATTTTGCCAAAAAAGCCTTGTTTTTGGGCGTGTGTGCCGTGATGGATTTTTTCGAGGTGTTTTTGCACCATTTCGGGCACTTCATAAGCATTGAAAGGTTTTACGATGTAATCAATAGCGCCTTTGTTAATGGCAAAATCAATATCCTTGGAATCATCTTTGGAGGTAAGCATTAATACCGGAATGTGCATTGTATCGCTGTTGTGTTTCAACTCTTCCAGCGTCTCCATACCGTCCATTTCTGGCATCATCCAGTCCAGCAGTATAATATCAATCTCTTCAGATTTGGCGATGTCAAGGCCGTCTAAACCGCTGGCAGCGGTAAAGACCTTAAAACCCTTACCGGCCAGGGCGTTCTGCAAAAGCGACCTTATCATCGCATCGTCGTCAATGACCAAAACTTTTATGGATTCTAACATATTATCAGTAATGTCGGCTTAAATGCCTTGCGGTATTACTAAAATCACGATAAAAATTCTTCATACCGAGTCCTATAAAATAACTTGTTTTATAGCCGGTGAATGTGGTATTTTTTACTACAAAAATATACCTAAGAATAGAAATATGCGAGCGATAGTTCAAAGAGTAAAAAACGCACAGGTATCTGTAAACGGCGGCATAACCGGCCAGATAGGCAAAGGGCTGCTTGTTTATCTTGGCGTCGGCAGGGACGACGATGAAACAGACGCTGTGTTTATTGCCGATAAAATTGTCAATCTTCGAATCTTTGCAGACAGCAACGAGAAGATGAATTTAAGCGTAAAAGACACGGCCTTTCGACCCCTTCGACAAAACTCAGGACAGGTCGGCTCAGGGCGGGCGGGGCAGATACTTATAATCAGCAATTTTACGCTTTTCGGGGACTGTCGAAAAGGCAGAAGGCCGGGCTTCGATTTGGCCGCCCAGCCGGAAACGGCAGAAAAACTATATGAGAAAGTGGCTGAGCTTGTAAAAGCCGAAGGGCTTGAGGTGCAAAAAGGAGTTTTTGCAGCGTATATGGATGTTACGGCAGCTAATGACGGACCAATCAATTTTCTTTTAGACAGTAAAAGACAATTTTAAACCTTAATCATTTCCATTGATTGAAGAGGGGTCTTGGATTAAAATGCTTTCCTTTTAGAGGTTCACCCTCACACCAAATTATGTTGGTGAGGGAGAAATATTTAATGGAAAAATGGAATTATTTTGTCGAAAATGAAAAGTTCAAAACTATCATATTTGGTGTGAGGGTAAATGTCTGAAAATATAAAAGAGCAGGTTGAGCAGCTTAAACGCGGGACGGTTGAGATATTCAACGAGAATGAACTTGCCGAGCGGCTTGCCGAGGCGGTGAAGAGTAAACGGCAGCTCCGCGTCAAACTCGGTATGGACCCTACCGCGCCTGATATTCATCTTGGGCATACCGTTGTTATGCGAAAAATGAGGCAGTTTCAGGATATGGGACATAAGGCCGTCCTGATTATAGGCGATTACACCGCCCGCATCGGCGACCCGACAGGACAGAACACCACAAGACCAATGCTTTCTCCTGAACAGATTGAAAAAAACGCAAAGACTTATATCGCCCAGGCCGGCAAAGTCCTTGATACATCAAAAGAGAAATTTGAGGTAAGGCCAAACAGCGAATGGCTGACTGATTTGAGACTTGCCGATATTATAAAACTTACCAGCTCAACAACTGTCGCGAGAATGCTTGAACGGGATACTTTTGCGATTCGATATAAAGCAGGAGATGCAATTAGTATGCACGAATTTCTATATCCGCTTATGCAGGGATATGATTCTGTTATGGTAAAGGCTGATGTCGAACTTGGCGGGACTGACCAGACATTCAATAACCTTGTCGGAAGGGATTTGCAAAGGATTAACGGCCAAAAGGCTCAGATTGTAATTACAATGCCGATACTCGTCGGACTTGACGGCAAAGAGAAAATGAGCAAATCGAAGGGTAACTACATCGGCGTAACCGATGAGCCAAAGAATATGTTCGGCAAAGTAATGAGCATAAGCGACGATATGATGGAAAACTATTTTACGCTGCTGACCGAAATACCTGCCGATAAGATTAAAGAACTGGTTAATTCACAAAAGACGCATCCGAAACAGGCAAAGGTGCTTTTGGCTAAGACTATAATAAAGCAGTTTTATGATGAATCTGCGGCCGAACAAGCCGTTGCGGAATTCGAGAAAGTCTTCGCTCAAAAACAAATGCCGCAGGATATGCCGGAAGTTAAAATATCAGGCGAACCAATAGCGGCGGCGAAACTTCTTTCGGCCTGCAAACTTGTCGCAAGCGGCGGCGAGGCAAAAAGACTTATCGCCGGGGGGGGGCTAACGATAGACGGCGAAAAAATAACAGACCCCAATATTGCGATAACGCCGGCTAATGGAATGATTGTCCGAGCTGGAAAACTTAAATTCGCGAAATTATCGGTAAATTAGATGAAACTGCCCCAAGTAAAGAATCCTGATAAATATGTTGACCTTTATGTGGTTGACTTCGGCGACCATAGCGGAGTCGGATTTACCGCTGATGAAGTCGCGGAACTGCTCGAAAGCGAGAAATTCAAAGATGTAAAGGTTTATAGAATCTATAAGGCTTATCCGGACGGCAAAATGGAGTTGAAAGGTGTGCCGAGCGGGATATTTCAGCTTGAAGCGGGAATGTTTTTCTATGAATTCGACGAAACTGCCGCTAAAGGCGATTATAAAAAATTGATAAATGCTGCTGTCGCAAACACACCGCCTGCAAAGGCAAAGGTTCATCTTGCAAAATATAACGGCGAAAAATATGTAACCGCTATTATTTATCCCGCTGAATACGGAGACCTGTTCAGCAAATGGCTGCTTGACGTTGATTACAAAACAGCCGGGCCTGCGGAAGGGGGGATTGAAGCGGTGAAAAGATATTATGCCGATGCACCCCAAGTTTTGGACAGACATCAATTATGGGACAAGCAGAAATTTGAAAGTATGACAGGGGCGGAACTTCTGGCCGCGACAAAAATGGCAGTGGCAAGATGAAAAGAATTGAAAATTTCAAGATTTCGTTACTATTACTTATTTCTTCATTGTTCAAACGAAAGGTAGAATCAAAAGATTTGCAACAAATGGAGTTTTCTACTTCAACACAGAAGATGGGGATTAGTTTTACGGATAAAATCAGAGATATTTTTCGCGGCAGGTGGATAAAAAGAAGCTGAAAATTTAAAACGCAAGACGGGACGACCGAATGAAGAAAGAACTACACATGGATAAAATCAATAATCTTGAAAATATTCCAGATGAATTTATAGATGATCCAAACTTTAAATCTGGTTTGCAAACACAATCGCTGGGAAAGTTAGCTGGAAGTAAAGATATATATGTGAATATTGATTTAGTAAAACCTGGAGCAAAAAGTACCAAATATCATAGTCACTCAGTTCAGGAAGAATTTTTTATTATATTAGAAGGAACTGGAAAGCTCAGGCTAAATGACAAAGAGTATAAAATAAAACAAGGCGATTTTTTAGCTAAACCATCAGGAGAAAACGCCTCACATCAATTTATCAATGATAGTGATGGTATTCTAAAAATTTTGGATATAGGGACTAAAGTTGAAAATGATATAGTTAGTTATCCAGATGAAGGTGTAATTTTAGTCAAAAAATTGCATAAGGCATTTAGTATTAGTAATGCATTAGATGATTGGTCATCAGAACCAAATAAATAAAAAAATATAATTTAATACCGCCACATGGGTCTTTAACTTCTATATGTCTTACTAAATCCGTCAAATATCTGTTCCCGCCAGCAACAGAAGGATTTACCTCAAAGAAACACTTAATACTTTTACTTAAAATAATTTTTCTTTTCGCCGGGCAGGCTAATTTCTTTTCAGAAGCAACCTGACCCGGCATTTTTATTTTAAGCGTTTTTGCCGCAGCATTTCTTGTATTTTTTGCCTGAACCGCAGGGACAGGGGTCGTTTCTGCCAACTTTGGGCTGCTCAAGAACTATCTGTTTAACCTTTGTCGCTTCGCCCTGAGGAGCCTGTGCTGCGGCACGCTGGCGCTCAGTCATTTCGAATTGATTAACCTGGTCGTGTTTTGTCTGGCCTGCCTGCCAGACGTTTCTTGCCCTTGTGCCTGCATCAAGACGAACCTTGAAAATGATGTCGGTAACTTTATCTTCCACCGAATCGAGCATTTCGCTGAACATCCGGAAGCCTTCCTGCTTGTATTCAATCTTCGGGTCCTTTTCGGCATAAGCCCGCATAAAGATGCTTTCCTTCATATGGTCCATCGAATACAAATGGTCCTTCCAGACGGAATCGAATATCTGCAGGAGGACATATCGCTCAAGCTCTGTCAACTCGCTTCGCAGGAAATCTTTGCCGGCGGCAAGCAGTTTTTCCTTAACAGTTTGGTTGTCTTCGAAATCGTCGGGTTTAAAAGTCGCCTTAAATCTTTTGTTTGCCCAGTCGGCAAGCTGCTCGGTCGTTAAGCCGGCAAGTTTCTCGTCAATTTCTTTTTCCAGACCTGTTTTATGATAATCTTCACTGATTTTAAGCAGCTCTTTGTGAACAGAGGCCGGCGAAGTATTCTGAAGATAAGAGGCGGAAAGATTTGTGCCGAATTTTTCGTTTGCCCATTTGGCGAGATTTTCAAAGGCATAAACATTTATGCCGTCAGGGCGATAGGTCATACTCATCGCAAATTCGGCTGGATACTCAATTTCACGACGGGCATATTCGGCCTGAATCTGACTAGAAAGCTCATCCTGAATCTGAGCCGGCGTTAAGGTTTTGAGGCGGTTTACATCAAGTTTCACGGCGAATTTGTTGTTTGCCCAGTTGGTAAATGTCTTAATCCCGAAATCGGCATCGAGAAACGCGGTCAGGAGAGAACAGTCTTTCTTGTCAATCTGCTCTGCCGATGCTTCGATGAGGTTTTGTTCGATTTCTTCAGCGGTCATTTGCCTGATTTTGCTGCCGGAAAGCTGGACGCTATATGAACTCATCGCCCATTTGCAGAGCGATTCGATGTTCCAGGTGCTTTTGTCCTCGTAATCCTCTAAATATTCGCCGAGAGTAACAGATATATTATTGGCCGCTTCATTTTTTGCGTTTTTCTTTATAAGCTCTTCGATTTGCTCAGCGTCAAGACCGTTAATGCGTTTTGGATTTATATCCACACCAAAGGTCGTTCTTGCCCATTCAGCGATACAGATAAAACAATAATCTTCCTTGAGCATATCGACACAGGCCTTTTCAACGGCCGATTTAATCATTTCGGTTATCATTTCCTTAAGGCCTATGCCTTCGATTATCTGTCTTCTGCGTGAATAGAAGATTTTCCTCTGATAATCCATCACCTCATCATAATCGAGCAGACTTTTTCGAGCCTCGAAGTTTCGCTGTTCGACTTTTTTCTGGGCTTTTTCAATGCCTTTGCTTATCTGGCGGTGCTGGATGGGCATTCCTTCTTCCCAGCCGACCCACTTAAGAGCTTTTACCGTCCATTCAGGAGAGAAGATTTTCAAAAGGTCATCGTCAAAACTCAAAAAGAACTGACTTGAGCCGGCGTCTCCCTGACGGCCGGAGCGTCCTCGGAGCTGGTTGTCGATTCTTCTTGCCTCGTGTCGTTCTGTGCCGAGTATGTGCAGACCGCCGATGTCAGCGACGCCCGGCGCAAGTTTTATGTCTGTGCCGCGGCCTGCCATATTTGTGGCGATTGTTACATTGCCGCAGGTTTTTCCCAAGCGGTCGGTATGCTGCTGACCGGCCTTTTCAACTATGAGGGCTTCTCTTGCGTGCTGCTTTGCGTTTAAAACCTCGTGCTCTATGCCGTATTTTCTGGTAAGAGCATTTGAGACGGCCTCGCTTTTTTCAACGCTTATTGTGCCGACAAGGACAGGCCTTCCGGCTGAGCTTGTCTCGTGAATTTCTTCTATTATGGCGTTGAATTTTTCCTTGAGGGATTTGTAAATCATATCGTCGTAGTTTTTGCGAATGCAGGGTGCGTTAGTAGGGATAGTAACGACTTCGAGTTTGTATATCTGCATAAATTCATCGGCTTCCGTAGCGGCAGTTCCGGTCATACCGGCAATTTGGTCGTAAAGCCGGAAGAAATTCTGCAGGGTTATCGTCGCCAGCGTCTGCGATTCCTCTTTTATCGTAACATTTTCTTTTGCTTCGACAGCCTGGTGAAGGCCGTCGGACCATTGCCTGCCGTGCATCAGTCGGCCGGTAAATTCGTCAACAATTACGACTTTGCCGTCCATCACGACATAATCTTTTTCCCTTTCGAAGACAATATGCGCCCGCAGAGACTGCTTAATAAGCTTATCCCATTGGTCATCAATATTAGAACCTACGAAGAACGAGCCAGCGCCGACCAAATCTTGTGCTACCTCGATACCATCGTGATTCAAATGCACGCTCTTGTGGTCATATTCGACTTCATAAAACTGTTTGGCGGAGGCGAGGCGGGATTGCAGAGTTTCAATCTCCATCCGAGTTTTGTCCATCATTTCCTGTGCGGCCTGCTGGCGGCTTTGGTCTTTTGCTTTTTTGGCGTCCGAAAGCTCACCCTGTGCGTTGGCAATGGTTCTCTCGGCAGAATCCATCTGCTGTTTTATCCGGTTGTAATCGCTCTGCATTTTGATTACCTGCCTGGCGACAGTATCGGCCTTTTTGTATCTACTAATGTCGTCCTCGGCAGGGCCTGAAATAATCAGCGGCGTTCGAGCCTCGTCTATGAGAATCGAGTCAACTTCATCGACAACGGCGTATTCGAGCGGCCCCTGAGCGAGCTGCTGGACATGGAGTTTCATATTGTCGCGCAAATAATCGAATCCGAATTCGTTGTTTGTGCCGTAGGTTATATCGCAGGCATATTGATTTTTGCGTTCAGAGGTTCCCGAAGAATCAGGAATGGTGTCCATATCGGCTTGGATTGCGCCGACAGTAAGACCGAGCGCTTTATAAATCGGGCCCATCCACTCGGAGTCGCGTTTTGCCAGATAATCGTTGACGGTAACAATATGCACCTTTCGTCCCGTAAGATGGACAAGATATGCGGCAAGGGTAGCAACAAGAGTTTTTCCTTCGCCTGTCGCCATTTCGGCTATTTTTCCGTCGTAAAGGACGTTGCCGCCGATAAGCTGGACGTCGAAATGGCGCATCTTGACGTTTCGCCTTGCCGCTTCACGGACAACGGCAAACGCTTCGGGCAGGATTTGCTGCGGGTTTTCGCCCTGCGAAAGGCGGTTTTTGAACTCTGTCGTTTTATCCCTTAAGGCATTGTCGTCAAGAGATTTGATTTGCTCTTCAAATTCGCCGGCTTCGAGGGCGATGCGCATATAGCCCTTAACGAGCCTTTCGTTGCGTGAGCCGAAAAGCCTTACGAGAAACTTGCTTATTGTGCCGCCAGTCATAAATAAATCCGGAAAAATTGCAAAAATGTAACGTTCCAGTATCCCAGAAAAAAGCAGAAAGTCAAGAAAACCAATTGTTTGATTCTTGCATAAGAAACACTTATTAATTATATTACATTTACCTCGTTGTTTGGTGAGGCCGTTAACTGATTAATTCCAGATTGACAGGTGAAAAAATGGCAAAGTCTGTAAAGCCCATTCGGCAAGCTCAGGACAGGCCGGAAATTGAAGAGATAGTGCCTGAAAAGACGCCCAAGGACCCGTTTTTGACGGAATTGGCAAGGCTTGCCAAGCAGAATAACAGGATTGACCCGGAACTTTATGCACGGTATGACGTCAAGCGCGGACTTCGCAATGCGGACGGCACAGGTGTGCTTGTAGGCCTGACGGAAATAGGCGATGTCCACGGCTATATCATGAGTGAAAAAGAAAAAGTGGCGGTCGAAGGCAGACTGCGATATCGCGGGATAGAGATAGAAGATATTGTCGCAGGCTTTCAGAAGGAGAAACGACCCGGCTACGAAGAGACGGCTTACCTTCTTTTGTTCGGCGAGCTGCCGAAGAAAAAAGATTTGACGAAATTCTGCCACCTGCTCGGCAAAAACAGGTCGCTTCCGGAAGGCTTTGCCGAGAATATGATTCTTAAGGCGCCGAGCAATAATGTGATGAACAAGCTGGCGCGAAGCGTTCTGGCTGCTTACTCTTACGATAAAACGCCCGAAGAACGGTCGCTGAAAAATATTCTTCGTCAGTGCATAGGATTGATTGCGAGGTTTCCGACCTTTGCCGCTTACGGCTATCAGGCGAAGTCTCACTATTATGACGGCGAGAGCCTTTATATACATACTCCCGATGAAAAACTCTCAACTGCGGAAAACTTTCTGCTGATGACGAGGCCGGACAAGAAATACACCAAAATGGAAGCGGAACTGCTGGATTTATGTCTTGTGCTTCACGCAGAGCACGGCGGAGGAAACAATTCGAGCTTTGTCGCGCACGTCGTTACCTCCTCGGATACGGATGTTTATTCATCGGTCGCGGCGGCTATAGGCTCGTTGAAAGGCTATAAACACGGTGGAGCGAACATACAGGTAGTCCAGATGATGGAAGACATCAAGAAAAATGTCAAAAAGTATGACGACCAAGGCGAAGTGGCTGATTACATAGCGAAGATTATTAAAAAAGAAGCATTTGACGGAACAGGCCTGATTTACGGTATGGGCCACGCGGTATATACGATATCCGACCCGCGAGCGGCGCTGCTCAAGGGGCAGGCGGCAAAACTTGCAAAGGAAAAAGACCTCGAATGGGAATTTGAACTTTATTCTTTGGTTGAGAGAGTTGCGCCGGAAGTTTTAAAGAAGATTAAACAGTCCGGCAAGGCCGTATGCTCCAATGTAGATTTATATTCCGGCTTTGTTTACAGAATGCTCGGCATACCTGCGGAATTATATACGCCGCTTTTCGCGATTTCGCGTGTTGCCGGCTGGTGCGCCCATATCATCGAAGAAAATGTCAGCGGCGGGCGCATAATAAGACCGGCATATAAGGGCGTTGCTGAAAAGAAAGAATATATACCAACGTCCAAAAGGTAAAATACTTCTACCATTCGCCGGGCATAAGAGCGTCTGAAACGGGTTTGTTCCACCATGCCGGGTCTCTTAGATATTGTTTAGTCATCATCGCGGCGTTAACGCCGTCGCCGACAGCGGTGGCAAGCTGCATAGCCGCTCCTGTGCGGCAATCACCGGCGACAAAAACGCCGGGAACTTTCGTCCGCAGAAAACCTACATCGCATTTGATGAAACCCGCATCCGTAAGGTCAAGAAAACCCTTGAGGAACGCGGTATTGGGAATCATACCGACAAAAATAAAAACGCCATCGCAGGGCAGGTCTTCCTCCTTGCCTGATTTTACATTTTTAAGTCTAACTTTTTCAACCTTTTGGCCGCCCTGGATTGCTGTAACAACGGTATCCAGTTTCAGCTTGATATTGCTGTTTGGAGCGCCGGCTTTTTGCATAAATTCTTCGGCGAGGACTTTTGTCGCTCTGAACTCCTGCCGTCTGTGAACAAGCGTCAATTGTGCCGCGAATTTTGCGACGTGCAGTGCCTCTTCGACAGCGGTATTGCCTCCGCCGACGGCGACTACTTTTTTACCTTTGAAAAAAGGAGCATCGCAGGTGCCGCAATAGCTTACACCTGTGCCCGCATTTCTAAACTGTTCTTCGCCCGGGACGCCGAGTTTGCGATAATCGCTGCCGCAGGCGATAATTACGGAACGGCCGAGGAAAGTTTGTTTGCCGCAGTTTACCTGAATATTGTCGTCGGCAAGTTTGACTATGCTTTCTACTTCGGCGCCTGTTTTGAGTTCGGCGCCGAAATTTTCCGCCTGCTTTTTCATTTTCTCTATCAGGTCCGAGCCTGAAATGCTTTCAAAACCGGGATAGTTTTCTATCCGGTCGGTGTTCATAATCTGGCCGCCAGGATAGAATTTTTCGAGTATGGTTGTTTTCAGCCTGTCCCTTGCGTTATAGAGCGCTGCCGCCAGACCCGCAGGACCGGCGCCGATAATAATAGAATCATAAATATCCGCCATTGTTCACCTCCACATCAATGTAACAAGTTTTGAGAACTGTCTTTTTGATAAAAATTTCGTTTTCTTTTTTTTCACTTTATAAGCTTTCCCTCAACCATGATATTGGTGTGGGGGTTCATTCCTTTGATTTTTCAGGAATAATATATTGTTCAATCTGCTGAATTTTTTCAAGCCACTGCGGGAAGTCGGCGACAATTCGGTCTCTTTGAGTTTTTTCAAGCTTGTATGAAAGCCTGCCGTGCACCTCGCTTAGCAGAATTTTGCCGGTATTGTCGAAATATATGGTTTGCTGACTTGTATTTGTACCGAAAAATTCACTTTTGACAGCCCAGACGGCGTTTGGCTCAACGGCCTTTCCTTCGGCTCCGCTCAGGACAGGTTGCAGTTTGGTTTTGGCGACAAGAGCCGGTGCGAGTCGTCCATCCGGAAGAATTATATCGACCATAACGGAGTTAAAATCGCTTTGCAGGAAACTTTCAAGCAGGGTATCCAAAAGAATTTCTGGCAGCATTGTTGAGGTAAAAGCAAAGTCCTGCACGATGTTTCTTCTCTGAACGGTAACTTTACCCTGTCTGTCGAGATCAATGCTGGTAGTCAAATCACGGTTGATTAAAAGGTCGCTCTGCCGGGACATCCACTTGAAGCTCTGAAAGTTCGGGTCGCATCGCAGTAAGCTTTGTTCCGCAAAGGAATTTATACCCGGATGGATAAAATACAGGTTGGCTGTCAGGAGTGAATTGGCGTCGCGTCCGTCGGCCTTGCGGCTAATCGCGTCAGTAATGAAGCCTAAAGGCTGGCCTGTATAATTTTTTATATAATAGTAATTCTGTTCGTTTTTTTTCGCTGTGATGGC
>JBAVNP010000223.1:0-1890 GCA_049691175.1 Sedimentisphaerales bacterium | reverse complement strand
GCCGCCTTGCAAAGCTCTTCGCGGGTATGCTCATCGAGCACAGGGCAGGGAGATTCTTCGATAAGTTTCTGATGGCGTCTTTGTATCGAGCAGTCGCGCTCGAAGAAATGCAGCGTGTTGCCTGCCTTATCGGCCATAACCTGCACCTCAACATGCCGCGGCTCGACAATATATTTTTCAAGATAAACTGTGCCGTCCTTGAATGCCGCTTCCGCCTCATTCTTTGCGGTGACCAGTGCGTTTCGCAGCGTAATATCGTTATGAGCGACCCGCATACCCCTGCCGCCGCCGCCCGCCGCCGCCTTTACTATCACCGGATAGCCGATTTTGTTGGCCAGTTTTATCGCTTCGTTTTCATCTTTAATCTGGCCTTCAGAACCCGGCACGACAGGAACGTGAGCTTCTTTGGCAAGTTTTCTCGCGGCGACCTTATCGCCGAGCATTTTCATCGACTCTGGCCTTGGCCCGATAAAGACTATGCCGCAGTCCCTGCATATCTCGGCAAAGTGCGCGTTTTCAGCCAGGAATCCGTAGCCGGGATGAATTGCCTCGACATCGGCAACTTCAGCGGCGCTGATAATGGCGGGGATATTTAGATAGCTTAGCGCAGGCTTTGCCGGGCCGATGCAGATTGCCTCATCGGCAAGTTCAAGATAATAAGAGCCTTTGTCGGCTTCGGAATAGACAACTACTGTTCCGATGCCCAGTTCCCGGCAGGCCCGAATTATTCTTAAGGCTATTTCGCCTCTGTTTGCTATGAGTATTTTTGAAAACATCAAATACCTGCGGCAAAAAAAATAACAGACTTTTTAGTCTGGTCTTATCTTGAAAAGCACCTGGCCGAATTCGACTGCCTGACCATTGGCTACCATAATTTTTTCAATTATGCCGGTCGCCTCCGCTTTTATTTCGTTCATTACCTTCATCGCCTCAACGATACAGACTATCGTATCAGGCGTTACATGGTCGCCGACTTTCACATAAGGCGGCGAATCAGGACTTGGCGCCGAGTAAAATGTGCCGACTATTGGCGACTTTATACCGACAAGTTTATCGTCAGCGGCAGGCTGCCCCGGCGCAGCGGCGACAACCGGTATTGCATGTGCCGCAGCAGGCACTGGCGCAACAACAGGAATCTGCGACACAGATGAGCCGGGACGTTTGAGGTGGATTTTATTATCGCCTTCGGCTATTTCCACTTCCACAAGGTCGTTTTCGAGCATAAACTCGACAATTTCCTTCACCTTTTTTAAATCGAACTTTTTGTCATCGCCCATTTATCAAGTCCTTTAAAAAACACGAACTAACACAGACAAAACACAGACTAATAAGCATCTGGTCGGTGAAAGTCAGTGTTCCAAGTCCGTGTCAGTCAGTGTCTTAAGTATATTGAAAAACCGTTGTTTTTGCAAATGTATTTTATGACAGGAAAATCCAACCCATTATCACAACAATAGAACAAATTTTTTCAATTTCTTAGCGCTCCGACCTGTGCGGGGATTCGGCCTTTGCGTTTTATGAAATTCGGCGAAGCGATTTTCGAAACCTTCATAATCGGCGCCGAACCCAATAATCCTCCGAAATGAACAATCTGTCCCGCCTTTTTCCCCGGCACCGGTATAACTCTCACGCTTGTTGTCTTATTATTAACAACGCCGATTGCAAGCTCATCAGCGATTATAGCGCTTATAACATCTGCAGGCGTGTCGCCTGCAACCGCGAACATATCTAAACCTACAGAACAAACGCTGGTCAGAGCCTCAAGTTTTTCAAGGCTAAGCGCTCCCGTCCGCACCGCCTTTATCATACCGGCATCTTCACTTACCGGAATAAACGTGCCGGATAGTCCGCCAACATTTCCAGATGCCATAGCGCCGCCTTTCTTTACCG
>JBAVNP010000222.1:0-27552 GCA_049691175.1 Sedimentisphaerales bacterium | reverse complement strand
CGCAGTAAGACTTCACGCGATTCCAGATGTCAGCACCAGAGTGGCCGCATGGATTCTCGATGGCGTCGAATCCGCAACACACAACCCTTACTTCAATATAGTAATGAACGGACCACATACCGTTACGGTCAGATTTGAGTCCCACATCCCCGGCAACCTGATTGTTCCCGATGAATATGCAACTATTCAGGAAGCAATTGATGCAGCCATAAACGGCGATACTATTTACATATACAGAAAAGTCAGCGGCCTGCCGCACTATATTACCGATCCTAATGGTTTTGACTTCAAAGGCAAAGCCATAACTATACGTTCCGAAGACCCGAACGACCCGAACATCGTGGCGGCAACCGTTATTGACTGCTGCAGCTTAGGCCGTGCATTTATCTTCCAGAACGGCGAAGATGCGAACAGTATTATTGAGGGTCTTACTATAATCAACAGCTTGTCCGCTGGCGCTATAGCTGTCGGCGTGCGGCCAGACCCGATTGACCCCAATCGTCTGAGCGGCATTGATGCAACCGGCAATGGTTTCGGCGGAGCAATCTTTATCGGCAGAAATACAAGTCCAACCATTCGCTACTGTGTCTTTTCAAATTGCGAAGTTGCCGGCGGCATCGGCAGTGACGGTGCGGATGGGTATGACCTGTTTCTTAATGACCCAAGAGATAGTGGCGGCGGCGGCGGAAACGGCGGTAACGGCTACGGCAATGGCTACGGCGGCGCTATTTTCTGCGACCAGAACAGCAGTCCGACGATATTGAGCTGCACAATCAGTAACAGCATTGCACAAGGCGGTATCGGCGGCAACGGCGGAACCGGCGGAGACGGCACGTCCAGCAAAATCGGCGGCGACGGCGGTAACGGCGGAAATGGTTCGGGCCGAGGTTATGGCGGCGCTATTTATGTAGCAGCAAACGCTAAGCCAAAGATAGTCAGATGCAGCTTTATTGAAAATATAGCTTCAATGGGACTCGGCGGCCAAGGCGGCCGGCAGGGTGCAGGACAATATAAGGATAGTCCGCCATTTGCGCAAGACGGCTATGACGGTTCATCAAGCGGCGCAGGCATATCAGGTGCAATCTACTACGAAAAGGGTACAACAGTCGATATCAATGATTGCAACTTCATTAACAACACTATTGAAGCTGACACAACCGGCATTTATGACACCGATGGCGGCGCTATCTACTGCGAACCTAACTGTGCCGGTATATCAATACTTAAAACCAATCTGACCGGCAATAAAGCTACGGGCGGCAACGGCGGCGCCATCAAGTTCGGTCCCAAAAACAATATCAAACTGGCAGACTGCTATTTTGGCGGCAATATCGCTAACGGCAACGGCGGCGCCCTGATGATAGGAACTCTAAATGACACCAACATCTGCAGACTCAACGTTAATAACTGTGCCTTCACCGACAATATCTCAGGCGGTACAGGCGGTGCGATTATGGCCGCAAACTTCGATGCCAATTTCATCGACTGCTACATCAACAGGAACACAGCCCAGACCGGCGGCGGTCTGTACTTTACATCAAACGTATCAACCGTGAGAATCCACGGCGGCACTATTATGCAAAATAAGGCCATCGGCGCAAACGCTGAAGGCGGTGGAGCTTATATATCGAATATGCCGCTTGAAATCGTCAACTGCCAGATAATTGGAAACAGTTCGCCCTACAGCGGCGGCGGCATTATGTTCAAAGGCCCAGGCACTACAACCTCGAAGATTCACAACTGTCTGTTTGTCAGCAACTCCGCCAATGCAAGGGGCGGCGCGATATATATCTCGCTCAGTTCCTCGCCGAAAATAACAAGCTGCACTTTCAGCGAAAACGGATGCGAGCCGGGCGGTGCGGGCGGTGCGATATTCTTTGCTTATAACTGCTCGCCAACAATAAAAGACTGCATCTTCGACAATACAAGGCGAGTGGCTATTTATGCTAACAGCGCTGATTGTGACCCGAACATATCATACTGCCTGTTTAATAAAAACACAGCCGGTGATTTCTATGACTATCAGACAGGCATTACATATGACACCAACCGTCCAGGCGATGCGAATGTTAATCTTACGGCGCTTAACCATATAAATATAATCGATGGAAACAACATAGCAGGCAATCCGATATTCTTAAAATCGGATTTGGGTAATTACTATCTCAGTCAGATACCACCCAATGCGAGCCAGAGTCCTGCTATAGATTACGGCAGCTCGCTGGCTGTGGATGTCAATGTCCTGCCAAATGATAATATGGCTGATTATACAACCAGGACCGACAGCAATAATCTGGTTTCCAGCCAAGGTGATACAGGTCAGCTTGACATCGGATTCCACTATATTGATATCGAGCCTAACCGGCCGAGAAGATTCAATCTTACAACGACCGCTGCTGACAGCCACGGAAATATTGAGCCGCCAGGCGGCCAGTATTACGCAGGCACAACCATTGAGCTTACCGCCCTGCCCAACACAGGCTGGCGAGTGAACAAATGGACAGGCACAGACAACGACAGCTCAACCAATACGAAAAATTATGTCGTTATGATTCGAAACAGAGATGTTGCCGTATCATTTGAGCAGCCGAAAAATCTCTACGTGCCGGGTCAATACAGCAGTCCACAGGAAGCAATCAACCACGCCAAGAACGGAGATAGAGTTATCATTGCCAAAGGAACGTATTACGGGGCAGAGACAAATTACGATTATTCCCGAATCCCCATTTTCGGAAGGGGCTTTACGATTACCGGCACAAATCCGGATGACCCTTGTGTGGTTGCACAGACCATCCTTCAGAATAATGGCTTTTGGCTTGCAAATGTCGACAGCAATATGGTTCTGGACGGAATAACCATTCAGGATACTGAGGGTTACGCAGGCTGGATTGACTGCGGTCTTGCAGGAGCTCACGGACCATCTGGTGACGGTTGGAACGGCAACAGTATTTTCGGGGGTGCTATACAACTCTATAATGCTTCGCCGATAATCCGCAACTGTCGATTCGTCAGATGCTCGGCCCTTGCCAGTAACGGGTGCTCGGGCAGCGGCGAATACGGCGACGGCGGCTGGGCAGGGTTCGCATGGGGCGGCGCAGTAGGTGTTGATTCAACAAGCAATCCAATATTTAAAAACTGTCAGTTTATTGACTGCTATGCTCAGGGCAGTAATGGTCAGGACGGCTCCGGTAAGTATGGCCACGGCGGAAACTGGGGCGACCCCAATGGCAGCAACATATATATTAGTCAGCAATGGGACTTCAGTCCTGACTTCGGTCATTCCCCTTATGAAGACCCATCGTATTACAGCGGATACGGCGGCGCTGTTTACTGTATGGGCGGCAGTAAGACCGAATTCGAAGATTGTCTCTTCCAGGGCAACCGTGCTTACGGTGGAGTCAGCGGCGTTAGCGGCAGCGTACGTATTTTTGGCTATCCATACGAACACTATGCCATCGACTCATTCGGCGGAGCCATCTATCTGGCGGCCGGAAGCGAGGCAAAATTTACGGACTGCAATTTTGTCAATAACGAAGCTCATACCAGAGGCCAGATAGCAGGTTCCGACCCTAATGTGCCTAATATAGGCAGGGCGGGACTTAGATACGATGTAACAATAGCAAATACCTCTCTGTACGACCCGGTGATAAGCTATGGCGGCGCTATCTGCACAGAAGGAACGATAATGCCGGTCCTGAAGAATTGCACATTTACAAACAACCGAGCCTGCGCCGGCGGCGGTATGTACTGGGAAAATTCAATCGCCCATATAAGCAGAAGCACCTTCGAGAACTGCATCGCTATGCTCGGAGGCGCTGTGTTGCTGATTGACAGCAACTCTATAATCTACGAATGCAACTTCAGCGGCAATGAGGCGAATAACCCGGCAGGTCAGGGCGGCGCAATCTACTCCGCATCAAGCGACGCAAAATTCTATGACTGTCAATTTAACAATAACAACGCTGACACAAGCGGCGGCGCAGCATACTTTACAGGCGAACTTGAGCCGAATATGCATAACTGCCTCATTACATACAATAACGCCGGCAGAGACGGCGGCGGTGTATCGGCCAACTGGGATACACAGCTTTCTCTATCAAACTGCACCTTCTCGCAAAATGAGGCGACAGGTATCGGCTTTATGGCCAGCTACGGCGGCGGCTTGAGTTGCGCCTATCAGGCTAATACGAAGATTATCAACAGTATATTCTGGAATAACAGAGCTTATTACGGTCCGGAAATCTCGATTGGCAGCAACTTCGACGCCGCAGATAAACAAACGGCCGAGGTAACCATTTCTTACAGCAACGTAAAAGGCGGAGCAGCAAATATATTTGTTGATACTGGCGCCAACTGCGTACTCAACTGGGATTATGCAAGCAATTTCAGCGGCACTTCAGCGGAAAGCCCGCTGTTTGTTACCGGCGACTGGGGCAGCTTCTACCTCAGCCAGACGATTCCTTCGGCTCCAAATGACGTCAACAGCTTCTGCGTCGATGCCGGTTTTGACACCGCAATCAACAATGATATGTACCGGCATACGACGAGAAAAGATAATGTTATCGACATTGCCGATTCCAACGTAGATATGGGATACCATTATACGCTGACTGCCGAAATACTCGGTGATTTTAACTTCGACGGCATCGTCGATATTACTGATGCCGCTCTCTTTTATGAATACTGGATGAATACCGGATGTGATTTCCCATACTTCTGTCACGAACGGGATATAACCGGAGATGGCGAAGTCGATTTTGAAGACTTCGCAGCCTTCGCCGAAAATTACGGCCTGACAGAAACCACTCCGCCGCGGCCGAATCCGATGACCTGGGCATTAAAACCTCGCTCGGAAACAGCAACCTCAATTAAAATGACGGCGACCACCGCAAGGGATAATTCAGGTTCTCAAGTTCACTACTACTTCACTGAAACAACCGGCCATCCTGGTGCAAGCGACAGCGGCTGGATAACGAGTCGGGATTATAACGACACCGGTCTGTCCACCGGCACACAATACGGCTACAAGGTTAAGGCAAGAGATGCACGGCTCAACGAAACCGAATGGAGCGTTATCGGCTATGCAGTAGCGGGTGAAGACGATATTCCGCCGCAGCCGGACCCGATGACCTGGGCAACAGCACCTTATGCAACATCGCCAAATTCAATCAGAATGATTGCGACCTCTGCCACCGATGCATGTGCAATCGAATACTTCTTTGATTGTTACAGCGGTAACTGCCACGACAGTAACTGGCAGAACACCACACTTTACGTAGATACCGGTCTTGAACCCGACACAACATACGCTTATCGGGTGCAGGCTCGTGATAAATCGCCTGCTCAAAACACAACTCAATTCTCTGAACCGAACTGGGCTACTACGCTGGCGGAAGGCCAAGACACCAACGATGTAAATGATATTAACGATACTACTCCGCCAACATATACTCCGACCGCAAACGGCCTTTGGGCGCAGGTACCGCAAGCTTACTACGATGGTAGCACTCACCTCTGGTATCATACAATGACGGCTGTCGCGGCAACTGATACCAGCCTACCGCTCACTTACTTTTTCAAATGCGTCTCCGGCTCCGGCAGCGATTGGACCACAACAACCTTAGGCGGTGTCGAGGTTACTTATATCAATGGAGGGTGGACTGGCGCAAATCCTGCCACCTACCGGGTCCGTATCACAGATGCCGCAGGAAATTACGTACAATCTACAACCTTGGAGACTATCATACCGTAAAGTTGTTCCACGTTAGATATGTTAATACGCAAACTCAAAAGCCCCCGCAAAAAGCGGGGGCTTTTTTATTTATAAATATCGCATTTTACTACAGTTATGCTTCTATAAAAAATCTTATGTCCGCACAATTGAGGATTGACAATAGAATAAACACAAGCTAATTTAATCATCTCATAGTTTAAGAACCAAGGGCAATCCGCCACAGGCGTGTAAAAAAAACTTTTCTCACATTGGTTAGCATCCATCGGAAACAGAGGAAGCACTTTTTACATTGCGCTTCACGAAATGGAACTTTCTAAGATATGAAGACAAAAAAAACCGGAAAACCGTCAGCAGCAAGCAAGGCGACTATAGAATTCGCAATTTTAATTCTTACCGCTGCGATTCTGTTTTCAATAGCAATTTCTTTAGGGCTTTCTGACAAATTCTACGAGTTTCCGGGCTCACAACATTATACATTCGATGTTATCCTGACAGGGGCAGGTTTTTTCGCGGCAGCAATAGCCATCTTTGCATTCAGAAGATGGTTCGAATTACGAAGGACATACAAAAAACTGGCTCAGTCCGAGGAGCAACTTCGTTTTCAGGCTATGCTTCTGGACGAAATTGGCGATGGCGTTATAGCTACCGACTTTAAAGGAACCATCACTTATGTAAATCAGGCTCAATGCAACCGAATAAAAATAAGTAAAGACAAGCTCATCGGACAATCAGTAGAAATTTATGGTCAAGACCCTTCTTTAGGCGCAACTCAGAAAGAGATAATTCAAACCACTATTGAAAAAGGCAGATGGTCCGGAGAGATTTGCAACACAGTATCCGACGGCAGTAAAATCATCGTTGAGTGTCATACCTGGCTGATGAAGGATAAAGATGGCAACCCGACAGGGCTATGCGGCGTATCGAGAGATATAACAGAAAGAAAAGAACGCGAGCGAGAACTTCTAAAACATAAACGTTATCTTGAAGCCCTCGATACCGCATCAGGCATACTTTTACACTCAATCGAAGAAATAAAATATGATGAATTCCTTGCCGTTTTAGGACCCGCCTCCGATGCCGACAGAGTACATATATTCTTAAAGGTCGCCGATGAAAATCTCCGCATACCCCTGAGGCGAAAAACACAATGGTGCCGTAATGAAAAAATACCGCCTGTGCCGACCGAGTTGACGGAAAACCGATTTTTCGGAAAAATCTTTCCCCAGTGGCAAAAGACTTTGGCGACAGGCCGACATATATGTCTTTCCACAGAAAACTTCCCGCCTCAGCAGCTTGATTTTTGGGAATCGCTGCGGATAAAAGCGCTGCTTATCGTTCCTGTGCTGATAGATAACCAGTTAAACGGCTTTATGAGTTTTGACAACTGCACAGAAACCCGCCAATGGACAGAATCAGAAATTGAATTTCTCCGTACAGCGGCCGTTGACCTGGCTTTTGCAATAAAACGTCTGGAAATCAAAAAAGAATTAAAGAAACAAAGAGATTTTGCGCAAAAACTGATTGAAACCGCTCAGACTATTGTTCTTGTTCTGGACAAAGACGCAAATATTGTAACGTTTAATCCATATTTTGAAAAACTATCCGGCCGGCGTCTTGAGGAAGTAAAGGGCAAAAACTGGATTGACACCTTCCTGCCCGAAGAAGACAGGCAAAAAATCCGCAAACTCTTTGCGACAGCCATAACCGACATTTCCACAAAAGGCAATATTAACCCTATCATAATGAAAAACAGTCAATTTCGATATATCGAGTGGTTTGATAAAATGCTGCAAGATGAAAAAGGAAACGTAACGGGTCTGCTTTCAACCGGTCAAGACATCACTGAAAGGCTGAAGGCTGAAGAACAACTCAAAAAAGTTCATCTCGAATTAGAACAAAGGGTCATACAGCGAACCGCCGCATTACAGCAAATAAACACTCAGCTCGTAAAGACAATCGAAGAAAGAGACCGCATTCAGAAAATACTGCAGGAAACTGAAAAACTCGCGGGGGCAGGCAAGCTGGCTGCGCAAATTGCTCACGAAATCAACAACCCGATAGCAGGAATTAAAAATTCATTTCTGCTTGTAAAAGACGCCATTGATAAAAATCATCCGTATTTCGAATATGTCGGCAGAATCGAAAAGGAAATCGACAGGGTTTCACAGATTGTCAGGCAGATGTTCGACCTTTACAGGCCTGATACGCGTTCTGCAGACAAATTCAAAGTTCGTGAGGCAATCAAAGATATCACCGAACTTCTGAAAATCGCCAGTCAGGAAAAACAAATACATATCGAAATCGACTGCCCGCACAATGTAACTATCGTACTATCGGAGGCACTTTTCAGACAGGTTATTTACAACATCGTCCAAAATGCCATACAGGCTTCTCCGCCGCAGGGCATAGTTAAAATCACGGCCCTTATAGACGATTCAAGGCTTGATATTCAGGTAAGCGACGAAGGCCACGGCATAGATGAAAAAAACAGGGATAAAATCTTCGAGCCATTTTTTACAACCGGCAGCGGCGGCCCGGGAAGCGGCATCGGCCTTGGACTGTCTATAACAAAAGATATCATCAGCGCAATGGATGGTACTATCGACTTTACGAGCAAAAAAGACAAAGGAACTGTTTTTAATATTTCTATCCCGATTGGAAATGAACCAGCAAAATAATAATTCGCTCGGCAAAATCTTAATAGCTGATGATGAGAAGACATTTCTGGCAGCAACGGCGCAACTATTACGCAATGAAGGTTTTGAATGCGACTGCGCTGAAAACGCTGCGGAAGCCCTGGGAAAACTATCCGAAAAAACCTATGATTTGCTGATTGCCGACATAAAAATGCCGGGCAACTCTAATCTGGAACTTATCAGACCGTTATCCCGCGACGCTCCTGCGGTAAGCATTATTCTTGTAACCGGATACCCGTCGCAGCAGACGGCCATAGATGCAATTGGCCTGCCGGTTGCAGCATATTTAGTAAAACCTGTCGAGTTTCCCCCGTTGCTGCAAAAAACAAGAGATGCCGTAAAAATGAGCCGGCTTTATAGAACCGTTACTTCTATCAGGAAAAATCTGCAACAGTGGACCGGCGAGCTTGAAACCATAGAACTTTCGCTGCAGAATAGCAAACGCGATGAGTTCAAGACCGCATTAAGAAGTTTTATCGAAATCACCACTATTAAAATAAATGATATGCTCAAAGGCATACAACAGACAACCAATTTGCTTGATACATTAAAACCACAAACGCAGATATGCCGGATTATGCAATGCCCCATACTTGCCGAACTCACTAAAAGCATTGAATTATCCATAAATTCCCTGAAAAAAAGCAGAGAATCGTATAAATCCAAACAGCTTGCAATAATCCGGGAAAAACTGGAAAAACTCCTAAATAATATCCAAAAACATTAACGTTTTTTATCGGAATTGCCGATAATACTTTTATAATAATAATGTAGTGCCAGAGTTCGGGTACAATGCTCGCTGCTGATAGCGTATATAGCTAAGGATATACGATAGAAGCATGCGGGGGTGTAATGTGCGAGATTGTGACCTTATAAATGTATTTGCTGATTTTATAAGATACGGCAAACGTCGGGCGGAAAGAACCATAACAAGTTACAGAAGTGACCTCGAGCAATTTGTGGACTTTCTTATATCCGAAAGTCTTACCGGACAGGGGGAGTATACTGCATATTTTCCCGAGAAAAATCAACAACCTCGTAAAACCGACCAGTCTTCTGTTTTGCCGAATGCGGATTCTGATAAAGTTCGAGCCTTTATGAAATATTTACAGAACAGGAACTATAGTCAGGCATCCATAAGGCGCAAGCTGGCAACGCTTATCTGTTTTTATAATTTTCTCTATTCGCATCACCATCTTGATTTCAATCCGACTGCCGGCATAGAAGTCCCGAGAGTCGAAAAACGCAAGCCCGACATTCTGACAGAAGAACAAATCCGCAGATTGCTGCATCTGCCTGACATTATTAACTGGCTTGGTGCAAGAGACAAGGCTATGCTGGAACTGCTCTGTAATACCGGCATTCGCGTCAGTGAACTGGTAAATCTTGATATAGATGATGTTGATTTCGATAAGCAATCGCTTCGGGTAACATCCGGCAGCGGCAAACAAAGACAGCTCAAACTGCCGTTAACAACGATTGAAACAATCAGGCATTATCTGCAATTAATACAAAAACAAATTGGTTTTAATAAAAAGTCCGGCAGGACTGCGTTGTTTATCAATAAATTCGGTAAAAGACTCGACACAAGAAGTGCAGACCGCAGAATTGAAAAATACATTCTGCAGGCCGGTTTTGGTAAATCAATTACTCCTTTCGATTTAAGGCACAGCTTTGCTCAAAAACTTATATCAAACGGCGCCAGCGACACCCAACTGTGCCAACTGCTGGGCTTCGAGTCCGTCTGTACCGCCAGGTCATACGCCGAATTGCTGAAATCAGAAAACTCGCAGCTGCAGAACGCTTTTTAAGTCATCCCGCTATTTTTTAAAAAAGATGACTCCAAATATTCAAGGTTATGTGTTATAATAGAGGATAAATTACAGCGAATTTTAAGCCTGAATATTAATAAAGGAGATTGCTATGGCCGCTGCCGGACGAATTTTGCTGGCCGATGATGAACAAACTTTCCGAGAATCTACAGGCGAATTGCTCCGCAAAGAGGGCTATCAGTGCGACTGCGTCAAAGACGCTTATTCTGCAATCGAAAAACTCGGACAGCAATCATACGATTTGCTCATTGCTGATATTAAAATGCCGGGGAATTCAAATCTCGAACTGACTAAAGAACTGCCAAAACTGGCAAAAGGAACGCCTACTATCCTTGTTACAGCATTTCCATCCCAGAAATCAGCAATAGAGGCTATCGATCTTCCTGTAGCTGCTTATATGGTGAAACCTATTGATTTTGAAGAACTTAAGAAAAAAGTCGCCGAAGCAATCCGGCGAAAAAATATCTTTCAGGCCGTTTCCGACACAAAACAACGACTTGACGCCTGGCAGAAACAAATGCAGGATATCGAAGAAGTGATGAAAGAAAAAAGCCACGAAACGTTTTCGGCTTCTGTAAAAGGTTTTCTGGACCTTACGCTTGGAAACATAAGTGCGGCTATGGGCGATGTTAAAAACCTTACATACATACTTACTGATGAGCAGCCTGAATCGACTGTCTGCAATCTTTTAAACTGCCCCCGGCTGGAAGAGCTAACCGAAGGCCTTTTAGAAACGGTAAGCACTCTCGAAAAAACAAAAAGCTCCTTTAAATCAAAGGAACTTGGGCAGCTTAGAATCAAACTTGAACAATTACTAAAAAAAATAAAAAAGATTTAACCCTTATTGCCACGCTATTTCTACTCTGCATTTTTCAATCGCGGCCAGGAACTCTCTGCCGTAGTTCTTGCGGACAATCCTGCTGTCAAGCACAACCACAATGCCGGTGTCTGTTTTGTTTCTTATGAGTCTGCCGAAACCCTGTTTGAATTTTATAACCGCCGTCGGCAATTGATAACTGAAAAAAGGATTATGCCCCTGTGACTTTATATATTCAATCCTGCCCTGAACAAGAGGATGCGTCGGAACAGCAAACGGCAACCTGACAATAATAACATTGCTCAAGGCTTCTCCCGGCACATCCACCCCCTGCCAGAAACTGTCCGTACCGAAAAGCACGCCACCAGCCCTGCTTTTAAACCGTCTCAAAAGCTCGGCTCTGTCCGTACCTGAGCCGTGCACAAGCAGCTCGATATTGTTTTCACTGAACCAGTCGGAAAGCAATCCGGCAAATTCATCGAGCATCTGGTAGCTGGTAAACAGCACAAATGCCCTGCCGTTCGTCAGTTTTATGTATTTCTTTATTTTTTCCGCCGCCGCTTCTGCAAAACCTTTATCGTTCGGCTCGGGCAGGTCCGGCTCGATATGCATCGTTACCTGCCTTTGATAATCGAAAGGCGAACCGAGCTTTAATCTCTCAAACTTTTCAAGTCCGATGCGTTCGGCAAAAAAACCAAACCCTTCATCGTCCGGAGATGAAGCGACACAAAGAGTCGCGCTTGTAAATATTATAGATTCAAAATTATCAAGCAGATACTTTTTTATGTGTTCCGCGGGGTTTATCGGGGCGCTTTTGAGCATTAACGTTTTTCTCCTGTTTTCTTCCGATTCAACCCAGTAAATGTCATTGTCGTTTTTGTGCGCAAGAAAATCCTGCAGGTCCGCTTCAACCGCTGTCAGCAGGCCGGCAAAACGTAAAAATTCGAATTGCTCGTCAAAGTCTCCGGTTTGATTGGCGATTTTTGTAAGGGCAAGCCTGAGCTTTTTAACCGGCTCGGTAAGGCAATCATCCACAAAGCCCGGTCTTGTCCTGCCGTTGCCTTTGTCTGTCGCAAGCCACCGTCCGACTGATTTGAAAAAATCGTTCGCGGCATCTCGGCAGGAATTTACAATACTCACCGTTTCGCTGTGCCGCGGGTTCGCAAGAAGGCCCTTCTTTGTCTTTTGGTTATATAACCCCTGTAAAATAAACGAGATACGTCTGTCGCTTATATCCAGCCCAAAATGGTCTTCGGCAACATGTTCAATATTATGTGCCTCATCGACAATTACAAAACGATAATCAGGCAGTATTGAAACGCCCTCCTGCCTTAATAACAGGTCGCTGAATAATAAAGCGTGATTTGCTACGATAATATCGGCGGTTTCGAGCCGTCTGCGGCTGCGCCAATAAAAACACTTATCGAAGTGGGGGCATTTTCTGCCGCGGCAATTGCCGTGTTCGCTCATAACCGAATGCCATACCTGCGAGGGCGGCACAAAACCTATATCGCTCAGTGAGCCGTCGGCGCTCTGTTTTGCCCAGCTGCTCAGGCGTACAAGCACAGCGGCATCGCTGTCAAAAAAACCCTGCTGCATTCTTACGGCAAATTCAAGCCTTCTCAGGCAGATAAAGTTATTCCGTCCCTTTGCAAGACAGGCGGTAAAACAGTCATCCAGCAGGCGAGCCAGAAATGGAATGTCTTTATTTATCAATTGTTCCTGAAGGGTAATCGTATAGGTGCTTATAAGAATCCTGCACTTTTGCTGTTTTGCCGCTTCTATTGCAGGTATCAGATATGCAAAACTTTTACCGACCCCCGTTCCCGCTTCAACCGCAAGATGAAAACGCCCTTTTAAGGCGTTCTGCACCGCTTTTGCCATTTGCCTCTGCTGAGGCCTGTCCTCGTATCCGGGCCAATTCTTTGTTAAAAGCCCCGCAGGACCAAAAATCCATTCTTCGTTGAAACCATCCTGCCGCTTAAAGTCAATCAACGATACCTCACCGTGACTTTTTTTCTATTGCCTGCTTCAATGTCTCTATTGGGGTGCTGTTAGGCATCTTCTCGGCGGAAAGTTTTATCGCCTCCAGTGCCAAATCAGTTTTACCAAGCTGATAATATATGTATGCCAGCAAAAACCTGAGTTCTGCCGACTCTGTCTTTGATGCCCATTGTTTCACATCCGCAATCCTGCTTTCGAGGCGGTTCTTGTCGGGTATCATTGCATTGATATCGACTTTGAAATCGACATACTGCGGGAAGATATTTATCGCCCTTGCGAGAAAATACGCACTGCTCACATACTCTCCGGAGGCAAACAGGGCGTGCGACCTGCCTGCGTAAGCAAGCGGGTCGTCGGGCTTATATATGCTGGCAAGGGTATAGGCATCGACGGCACTATAATATTTGCCCTGCTTTAAACATTGCTCAGCAGTTCGCATATAATAATTAAATTTATTCTTTGCCTTTGTCGCAAAACTCTTGTGCACGCCAACCATAGCCTCAGCGGTTTTTTCGTCTATCTCCCCCAGTTCGCTTCTCATACCAGAAGGATGTTTTTCTTCAGGCTGGTTCTGCTCGGCAACCTGTTCCTGGGGTTGAGAAACTTCCTGCCCCTGCGGTGTCTTCATAACCTGCTCAAGCATTTGCTCATAAATATCTTTACCGGCAGATGTTTGGGCCTGGGCTGCCGGAATTTTGCCGGGCTGCAAAGGTTCAAGCGGCTTTAACTGCTTAATCGGCTCATTCGGCTGAGGTATTGAAAATGTACTTTCTGCTTTCTGCCCGGTTTGCTGGTCCTGGGCAGGAATCTTGTACATACTCTCACTTGCCTTCTGCAGGGCGCCGCTCAAATCTTTTTTGTTTTTCTCGCGTATACTGTCATAAGTTATCATCCTTTCCAGGTCCGTCGATTCATAACTTAATGGCCTGGCTCTGCTGTAATCATACAAAGGCGATGCAGCTGGTATTTCAGCACTTTTCTCAACTCTCGATATCTGTGGAATCACAAATTCGCCAGTTCCTTTGTTGTCCCGAATTCTCGGATATGTCAAAACTTCGCCCGTCCCACTCACCGCTGTCGAACTCACGGTGCTCGAAGGAAGATAATAAGGCTGAGGTGAGTACCCCGACCTTGCCGAGCTAATTGGCGCAGAACGCCTTAAAAACGAACCTATATCTGAAGTCCCCAGAGGCGCGCCGAATTCTGATGTTGACCGATAAGGCACAGACCCATGGAAATACTCCATACCGCTGACGTTGCCGGTTACCGCAAGATTACTTCTGTTATCTACAGGATTCGGAGACCTTCGAAGTCCGCTCCTGACACTGCTCGGCGGAACTGTCGGATTGCCTATCTCGTCAGTAAGAGCCAAACAACTCGAACTCAAAATTACAATAATCAGAAAAACAATAATATTTTTATTCTTTCGCTTTTTCACCGTAACCTCTTCATCATTTCCCTTTATATTTCGGCTTCTGTGCCCAGCTTAATTTGCCCGCAAGCGTATCCCATTGGGTACGGAGCGGATTGTTAACAACAAGAAATGCGCCGTTATGCTTTTCTACTGTAACGATATCACCATTTTTGAGCGAACGAAAGGCCTGACCGTCAAGCGTTACCGTTGTGCCCTCATTTATTCTCTGCGGATAGATCTCAATTCTGCTGTCGGCGCTTATCACAATAGGCCTGAAACTTAAGGTATGTGGACATAAGGGGGTAATAACAATTGCCGATAAATCAGCCGCTAATATCGGGCCGCCGGCAGAAAGATTATAAGCCGTCGAGCCGGTAGGCGTCGATATAACAAGACCATCGCTCACGCAACCAGCAAGGCTCCGACCGTCAACGGTTATCTTCAAATCTACCATTTGGTAATTCGGACCTGCATTTATCACAACATCATTTATCGCTGTTGAGCTTAACTTTTCCCCGCTGACCGCAATAGCACATCTGAGCATCATCCGTTTTTCTATGAGTTCGGCATCAGTGGTAACTCTGCCGAAAAGCTCTTTTAGTTCCTCGATGCTGAATTCAGCAAGAAAACCGAGTCTGCCGACATTCACGCCTATGACGGGCACGCTGGTCTGACTTAAATCTCTCGCAGCTGAAAGTATCGTGCCGTCTCCGCCGAAAACAACCGCAAAATCCGCATTTTCGACAACGCCCTTGATGCAATCGCCGCGAAAACAGTTGGCGAGTATCTCGGCCTTTCCTGCAGCAAATTTTGTAAAATCGCCGATTGCCTCAGTCACAAAATCCCGCCGGGCATCACCGAAAATAATCAGCCTTGGCTTTTGTCCTTTTTTAACCATATTTGTTCAGCCTGCATTTACTATTTTTTTCACTGCTTCGGCAATTTTTTGCGCGCTCATGCCGCATTGCTTAAGCTGCTCTGTTCTTTTGTCGGCTTGTATAAACTTATCATCAACGCCGAGCACTGTAATTTTTGCCGTATCAAGACCGGCCTTGGCCGCTGCCTCAAGAACTGCCGAACCAAAACCGCCTGCAACCGCATGGTCTTCAATGGTTATTATACTAAAATTATCGGCTAATAATGAAACAATTTTTTCGTCAACAGGCTTGGCAAACCGCGCGTTTATAACGGTTATATCGATATTATCGGATGTAAGGGCCTTGGCCGCCTTTAATGTCTCGATAGCCATACTGCCATACGCCGCCAAAACAAGCTTCCCCGTGCCCTGCCTTAATATAATGCTTTTTCCTGCCTCAAAGGGACGCGAAAAAATCTCAGGATATAAGCTGTCGTCAACATAATCTTTCGGATACCGTATTGCAACCGGACAATTACTTTCCGCGGCAAACTTCAGGGCACCTTTAAGCTCGATACCGTTTGCCGGAGAAATCAGCACCATATTCGGCATCATCCGCAAAAATCCGATATCCATCAAACCGTGATGGGTTGGCCCGTCTGCTCCGACAAGACCTGCCCTGTCGATACAGAAAACCACCGGCAGATTCTGCAGTGCGACTTCCTGAAATATCTGGTCGAAACTTCTTTGCAGAAATGTCGAATAAATACAAACAAAAGGTTTTAACCCTCGTTTTGCCTGGCCTGCCGCAATATCCACCGCCGCTGATTCCGCAATGCCCACATCATAATAACGGTCTTTAAATTGTTCCCTGAACTCAGCCAGTCCCGTGCCGTCCGACATCGCTGCGGTAATCGCAATTATTTTTTCATTTTCTTTTGCAAGCTCAACTATGCTCTGTGAAAAACATTCGGTAAATGTTTTTTTCTGTTCATCCTTTTTGAACTCCGCCCCGTTGATTTCAAATGGCCCCGTAGAATGAAAACGCGTCGGGTCGTCGTCGGCAGGACTGAAACCTCTGCCCTTTTTGGTATAGACATGCAATACCGCGGGAGTCTCAAGATGCGATACAGCCTTAAAAAGCTGTATCAGTGAGGCAGTATCATGACCATCAACCGGCCCGAAATATGGAATATTTAAACTTTCAAAAAGTCTGTTCGGCGTAATTGCCATACGAATAGTTCTTTTGAAATTTTTCAGCGCGTCTTCCATCTTTTTTCCAAATACCGGCAGATGTTCAAGTATCCTGTCGGTTCTCTTTCGCAAATCCTCATAAGTATGGCTCAGTCTTACCTTGGCAAGAAACTGCGCGATAGCACCCTGTGTAGAATCTATCGCCATTGAATTGTCGTTAAGCACAATAAGAAGCTGTCTCTTAACCAGGCCGAGATTATTCAGCGCCTCGAAACTAAGGCCGTTCACAATGCTTGCGTCGCCGACAAAGGCGATGATTTTTTCCTTCGTACCGAGCTTCTGAGACGCAATCGCAAGACCAAGTGCGGTCGGAATCGAACTGCCCGCATGACCTACAACAAACTGGTCGTACGGGCTTTCTGCCGGATTCGGGAAACCGCTAACACCGTCCTTCTGTCTCAATTTTTTGAAAAGCTCTCTTCTGCCGGTAAGTATCTTATGCGCGTAACACTGATGCCCTACATCCCAAAGAAGTCTGTCGGCGCTGAAATCAAAAACATAATGCATCGCAATCGTCAGCTCAACCACTCCGAGATTGCTCGCCAGATGTCCGCCTGTCTGACTGACAGACTGTGTAATATAATCCCTCAATTCAGAAGCAAGTTTGTTCAACTGAGCGACTGAAAGCGGCTTTAAATCCGCCGGTGAATTAATCTTATCAAGTATTTCGTATTGCATTTTTTATTTTGTCCTGTTTAAAAGTGCCAGGACAAGCCCTTTCAGCATATTCGCCTTTTCTCCGAAAGGCGCAAGGATTTCCGCCGCCTGATTTGCTAACTCATCAGCTTTTTTTCTCGACTGCTCAAGGCCGAAAATTGCCGGATACGTAAGCTTTCCCTGCTCTGCGTCCTTGCCCGCGGTCTTGCCAAGCTGCGTGCTTGTCGAAGAAATATCAAGAATATCGTCTGCAATCTGGAATCCCAGTCCTAATTTAAGGCCGAACCGGCCGAGCAAATCCTTTTGCTGCCGCGATGCGCCGCCCGCTATCGCACCCAAAAGAGCGGATGCGGCAAACATTTTTGCGGTTTTGTTTATATGAATATTATGCAAATCATTACCGCTGCCTGTGGTGAGCCGAGTCGAACCACCGGCGCCATTTTGAGCCAGCAGGTCGTCAATCTGCCCGGCAACCATACCCGCAGGCCCCGCTGCCTCGGCAAGGGTCTTTATCATTTCGACCGCTTTCGAAGGCTCACTGATTTTCGTCGATAAAAGTTCGAATGCCATTGTCAAAAGCGCATCGCCGGTAAGAATTGCCGTCGCTTCGTCAAAGGCCTTATGACAGCTCGGTCTGCCTCTGCGAAAATCATCGTCATCCATCGCAGGCAAATCATCGTGGATAAGAGAATAAGTATGGACCATTTCAATCGCCGCCGCCGCAGTTTGGGCATCTTCATTCGCTTTGCCTGCTACCGCCTCGCAGCACCATAACACAATCGCAGCCCTTACCCGCTTGCCCGGTGCGGAAATAGTATATTCTATAGCCGCTCTCAGCCTGTCGGGAATACCGCCAAAACCCTTAATCGCCGCGGCAATCACTTCATTGACAATCCGAGCTTTCTGCTCAAGTGCGGTTTTAACATCAATTTTTTCTGTTTTTTCAGCCACTTTAACCTGATATTGGAGTTTTTTCACAAACATGTTATTATACATATTTTCCAGTTTCCATACAGCCAATTATTGATTATGGACAAACAAAGGATACTAATTCTGGGCGTAACCGCCGGCGGCAAAGGCAGATTGGCCTTTGAGTTAGCGAAAAAACTCGATGCTGAAATACTTAGCATCGACTCGATGAAAGTCTATCGCAGGATGGACATCGGCACTGCGAAACCCTCAAAAGACGCTCGAAAGCAGATAAATTATCACCTTATTGACATTGTTGAACCGAGCGAGTCATTCAGCGTTGACAGATTTCTGAATCTCGCCGACCAGGCCGTTAAACAAATAGAATCTAAAAATAAACCTGTCGTCGCTGTCGGCGGCAGTGCAATGTATATAAAGGCAATGCTCTATGGAATCTTCGAAGGCCCCGGCACAAACGAACAAATCCGCAAACAGCTAAAAGAACGAATCGAAAAAACATCTCTCGAAGAATTGCATAAGGAACTTTCCGCTATCGACCCCCCTGCCGCAGAGAAAATTCATCGCAACGATGAAAAACGAATAATAAGAGCGCTGGAAATCTATCAGCTTACAGGAAAACCAATTTCCAGCTTTCAGCAGCAGTTTGATTTTCCGCAGCCAAAAGGCAACTGGATAATTTTGGGGCTGCGAAGAGAAAAAGATGAAGAAAATAAACGAATGAACGCAAGAGTAAAAAAAATGATTGAAGCCGGCCTTATTGACGAGGTCAAAAGTTTGCTCGCTGAAGAAAAACCGTTAAGCCTGCAGGCTCGCAGTGCCATAGGCTACGCTGAAATTATTGACTATCTTGCAGGCAAAGAAACTCTTGAAAAAACCGTTGAACAGATAAAAATCAATACCCGCAGATTTGCAAAGGCCCAGCGAACGTG
Organism: Sedimentisphaerales bacterium; assembly: GCA_049691175.1. Classification (GTDB taxonomy): domain Bacteria; phylum Planctomycetota; class Phycisphaerae; order Sedimentisphaerales; family UBA12454; genus JAPLMW01. Next base: position 8,429 of record JBAVNP010000222.1, on the reverse strand, counting down.
GTTTAAGACCTTCAAAAATGTAGATTGGCTTGATATCAGTAATGATGATACCGTTGAAGACATTTTAAAAAAAACCATAGCGATTCTGTAATGTTAATTCTTGCAAAACAACCCTTGTAAATGTAAAGTAAATCAAGACCGGAACGGGAAACAAGCCGTTTTGTAAGTTCTTGTAAAATATAGGTTTGCGTCTGTAGCCCAATTGGATAGAGCGTCGGCCTACGAAGCCGAAGGTTACAGGTTCGAGTCCTGTCAGACGCGATTGGTTAAGTTTAACCACGAATGAACATGAATATAAAATTGGAATAAAGAATATGGAAACGAATAAAGATTTTTCTCAGCAGATTCTTGAAAAGGCCGCTTCTCTTTTCAAACACATCGTTTTGCCGGAAGGTCACGATGAAAGAACAATCGAGGCGGCAAAAAAAATCACCGACAGAAAAATGGCAAGGCTCACAATTCTCGGTGACGATAAACAAATCGCCGACGCACTCAAAAATATAGGGGCAAAAACAAACGACATCAATATCATAAATAATTTTACCAGCAGCAAACTGAAAGACTTCACGGAACAATTCTATCAGCTCCGCAAAAATAAAGGCGTTACTCCCGAATCAGCTCTTAACACCATCAAGGGCAGGGTTTATTTCGGCACAATGATGGTAAAAAATAATGAGGCTGACGGTCTCGTTTCCGGCGCAACACATTCAACGGCTGATACCGTCCGTCCCGCTTTGCAAATCATAAAAGCGGCCAAAGGCATCAAAACCGTTTCGAGTATGTTCTTTATGACAAACGACAAGCAGACACTCCTTTATGCAGACTGCGGCCTTGTCGAAGAACCGGATGCCGAGCAGATTGCGGATATCGCGCTCTCTACCGCAAGGACGGCAAAACAATTCGACATCCTGCCGAAAATCGCAATGCTGTCCTACTCGACAAAAGGCTCCGCGCAAGGCAGTGTGCCTTCAAAAATGATTAAAGCAACCGAGCTTGCGAAGGAGAAACTCGCAAAAGATTTCGATGGCGAATACATAATTGACGGCGAATTGCAGTTCGATGCCGCTTTTGTGCCGAAAGTCGCTGCGAAAAAATGCCCGGACAGCCCTCTAAAAGGCCAGGCTAATGTATTTATCTTCCCAGAACTGGGAGCAGGCAATATCTGTTATAAAGTTACGGAAAGACTGGCAGGATTCAACGCCTACGGCCCGATTTTGCAGGGCTTGGCAAAGCCGGTAAATGATTTATCCCGCGGCTGCAACAGCGATGATATCGTGGCAGCGGTGGCGATTACCGCCATTCAGGCGAATGGCTAAAATTTAAGATTGAAGATTTAAAATTGAAGATTTGAGGAACCGCCTTCGGCGGAATTATTCTTACTATGTCAAGTCGTTTTGTTATTCACAAACACACACAAGGCAAAGATACACATTGGGATTTGATGATTGAACAAGGCGATTGTTTAAAAACCTGGCGACTGGAAAATCCGCCGGAAAAATTAGCATCCGAAAAAACTAAAGCAACTCCAATTTTCGACCACGATAAAAAATTCCTCACATATCAGGGCACCGTCAACAACGGTAAAGGAACTGTTGAAATAGTTGATGAGGGAATTTGCACAATCGAGTTAACTTCAGAAAATCGGATGAACATAAATTTCGAGGGTAAAATATTAAAAGGGAATTTCTGGTTAATCATATCTGATAGCATTCACTTTATCCATTCAGAGGGAAAAAAATGATAACGCCTAAATTATTACTTGATACCTTAAATTCGGTTCCCAAAAAATTTGCCAAAAACGAATTGGCCTATTTATCACTCACAGGGGCAATAGAACACCCTTTTAGGGATAAGTGGGCATTTATTCTATACAAAAAATTGTTTAATCGGGGATTTATTGTATCGCGTGAGTGGAATAAAAGAGATTTAGTCATATTACGCAACCAATCTAACTCTAAACCTGAACCTAAAGTATTAATAGAATTGAAATTAATGTATACTTCTGATGCTCAAACAGAAAAAAGCAGGGCTAAATTTATACAAAAATTAAAAGATGATGAAAAGAAGGCTAAGAAAGCCCAAAAAATGGCAGTTCAAAATTGCGACATTTACTTAGTTCTACTAATGGTAAATCCCTGTAAACCAATCGAAGAAAAATACGGTGGAATAATAAAATATCATAAAAAAATCAACAGCGCCTTAAAGAAACATATAACGCCGAAAGAAGTTAAGAAAAATGCGATACGGGAAATCCAATCTTGCTTTAAAAAGGCCAAATTTATTCGTCCCCGTTTTAGCAAGTGTGGCATAGGAAAAGCCTTTGGTGTAGAGGCAGAATTACTCTATTGGCTTATTAAGAGATAAATGTATTTTTTCCCCCTTGAGATATTCGTTGATAGCGGCGGCGGCGGTGCGGCCCTGACCCATAGCTAAAATTACCGTTGCGGCGCCCAAAACTATATCTCCGCCTGCGTAAACGCCTTCAAGCGATGTCTTGCAGTTTTCATCTACAATAATATTGCCCCATTTATTCAAATTTAGGCCCGGCGTTGTCTGGCCAATCAAGGGATTAGCGCCGTTGCCTATCGCGACAACCACAGTATCGACATCAATCGTAAATTCAGAGCCTTCTATCGGCACAGGACGGCGCCTGCCGGATGAATCCGGCTCGCCAAGGTTGTATTTTAGACATTCAATTGCTGCAACCAGACCATCGCTATTGCCTATAATGCGCTTAGGATTTTGCAAAAGATGAAATTCTATTCCTTCTTCTTTTGCGTGATGGACTTCCTCGACTCTTGCGGGCATTTCTTTTTCGCTTCGCCGGTAAACAAGGTAAACTTTTTCGGCGCCGAGTCTTACAGCGGTTCTGGCGGAATCCATTGCGACGTTTCCTCCGCCGATGACGGCAACCTTTTTCGACATCGCAATCGGTGTATCTGCTCCTTTACCGAACTGGTAAGCCTTCATAAGATTTGCTCTTGTCAGATATTCATTTGCGCTGTAAACGCCGACGAGATGTTCGCCTTCGATACCCATAAACACCGGCAGTCCTGCACCAACGCCGATATAAACGGCCTTAAAGCCATCTTCCTCCATAAGCTGTTTTATGGTTTTGGTTCTGCCGACAACAAAATTGCAGATGATATTAACGCCCATCGTTTTGAGCTGATCGATTTCCTCCTGCACAATCGCCTTTGGAAGTCGAAATTCAGGAATGCCGTAAACCATTACGCCGCCGGGTTTGTGAAAGGCCTCGAATACTGTTACATCGTGTCCTGCCTTGCATAAATCGGTAGCGACAACGATTCCGCCTGGGCCTGAACCTATTACGGCAACTTTTTTGCTGGTCCGACCTGTAACTTTCGGAATAGAGCCGTCATGGAATTTAGCACCCCAGTCGGCAACAAATCTTTCGAGTCTGCCGATTGAGACGGCCTTGTCAACATCCTTGAATTTTTTGCCGACGGTGCAGGGAAGCTGGCACTGCACCTCCTGCGGGCAAACGCGACCGCAGACGGCAGGAAGAAGTGAGTTTTCTTTTATAATATCAAGAGCTTTTTTGAAATTGCCTTCGACAATTTCAGCGATAAAATCTTTTATTTTTATCCTTACAGGACAACCTTCAACACAGGGTGCGTTTTTACACTGCAGACAACGCAGAGCTTCAAGCTGAGCCTGCGTTTTTGTATACCCAATCGCAACCTCATTGACGTTTGACCGCCGTTTAACCGAATCCTGCTGCGGCATCGGCTGCGGAGGTATAGCGTATCTGTCCGAAGGCTTTAATGTTCCCGCCTTATGTTTCTTCAAAAGCTCATCAAGTAATTGCTGCTCGTCCAACTAATTCTCCCTGTCAACCATCAAGACCGATTTTGCATTTATGTTTTTTATATTCTTCAATCGCCTGGGCTTCCTGTTTTTTATAGGCGTTCATTCTTTTCATCATTAAATCGAAATTAACCTTATGGCCGTCAAATTCCGGTCCGTCAACACAGACGAATTTTGTCTGCCCGCCGACTTCGACTCGGCATCCGCCGCACATTCCGGTGCCGTCAACCATAATTGTATTAAGCGAAACAACAGTCGGGACATCGAATTTTTTTGTAACTCCACTGCAGAATTTCATCATTATCGCAGGGCCTATTGCAACAGTGAGATTAGGTTTCGGTGTTCTTTTACAAATTTCTTCGAGGGGTTCTGTTACAATCGCCTTTTTGCCATAAGAGCCGTCATCTGTAACAACGATTAATTCATCACTTATGGTCTTAAATTCCTCCTCAAGGATTAAAAGTTCTTTTGTTCTTGCACCAAGGATGGTGATTACTTTGTTGCCGGCCTTTTTCATAGCGGTCGCTATCGGCAGAAGCGGAGCGTTACCGATTCCGCCGCCAACACAAACAACCGTGCCGAATTTTTCGATATGAGTAGGTTTGCCCAGGGGCCCCAGGATATTTTCCACCTTATCGCCAACCCGTAGCTCGGCAAGTTCGGCAGTACTTTTGCCGACAGCCTGCCAGACAAGGCGGATTGTCCCTTTTTTTGCATCCGCCCCTGCTACGGTCAGGGGGATTCTTTCGCTGTAAGCCGTTGACAGACAAACAATAACAAACTGGCCCGGTTTTGCGGCTACCGCCACCAACGGAGCCTCAATATCGGCCATAAAGACATTAGAACATAACTGCTTTTTTGACAATATGTTATGAGACAATTTAATCGCCTTTTATCAGGGTTTTATTTAAAAAGTGGGATTATTGCTGATTTTCTGGTATTGGTCAAGCAATTATACCGCCTTTTTATACTCTATCACAGAAAACCTGGTTTTTCCAACTTTTTGACTTAAAAAATCCTGAAAAAAATTGCTTGCTGTATAGAAGTCTTTGCTGTATAGTGATTTGCGGTTTTTTAAAATCGACTCGACCGCGGATAAAAGGCGGCATTTATAACTTGATAATAGCTGAAGAAAGACGTATTTAAAGTATATAAGCATAACGAACCAATTCCTGAAACTCTCTGTTGATACGAGGTAAACTATGACAACAATAACGAAGAAAGAATTAATCGACCGAATTGCGGAACAGACACAGGCCAAAAGGGTTGTAGTAAAGCGAGTTGTTCAGTCCTTCCTCGATGAAATTGTTTCTGAGCTGAGCAAAAACAACCGGCTTGAATTCCGGGACTTTGGCGTGTTCGAAGTCCGCACACGTGAGGCTCGGGTCGCGCAGAACCCCAAGACCCTCGAAAGGGTAAAGGTTCCTGCCAAACGGACGGTAAAATTCAAGATGGGCCGACTGATGAAAGAAAAACTGAGCAACACTATTACTTCGGCGTAAGTGCAAGAATAGCTATAACATCAATTGTCATAACATCATAAAAAATATTAAATAAACTTGTCTATTGGAATCCGGCGGAAAGGCAAAGTTATTTAAGGAGTACTCGAATGCCAGAGGGAGTTGTTAAATGGTTTGACCCTAAAAAGGGCTACGGCTTTATCGAATCGCCGGGACAGCCCGATATATTTGTACACCATACGAATTTTCAGACAAAAGGTCTTAGAACACTCAATCAGGGCGACAAGGTAAGTTATGAGGTAGTCCAGGGCGAAAAAGGTCCTCGCGCAGAATCAGTTGTTCTTTTGAAATAATTTGTAAGAATTTTTTTTCCGGTGTTAAATTGCTAATGGTTTAAGCGGGGAGGAAATGGCTTTAACCGAATTACAATCAGGTCTGAATTGCAGCGTGCTCGTATTGAACAAGCATTATATGCCGCTGCGCATCATCAACGTTAAAAGAGCCCTGTGTATGCTCTGCATGGAACTTGCGGAAGTCATATCATACGAACAGGGTCAATATTATAATTACGATTTTGAAAGCTGGCTGGACATCAGCAAGCTGAAAAAGTCATTTGAGCCGCATGAGCATGACTGGATTTCGACCGTAAACCTTCATATAGCCGTGCCGCGGATTGTCAGACTTTTGTTTTATGACCGGCTTCCAAGAACCGACGTAAAATTCAACAGGCGCAACATATTCGCCCGCGACGGCAACAGATGCCAGTATTGCGGGAAAAAATTCCCGACAACAGAGTTATCTCTCGACCATGTCGTGCCGAAAAGCTGCGGCGGAACAGCAAGCTGGGAAAACCTCGTTTGTGCCTGCACTAATTGCAACGCCAAAAAAGGCGGCAGACTGCCGAAACAGGCCGGCCTGTCGCTTATACGACAGCCAATCAAACCGAAACGCAATCCGACAATTCATCTTCATTTAAGCAGTGAAAGATATTACAGCTGGAAGCAGTTTCTCGACCACGCATATTGGTCTGTTGAACTGACATAAAAAAGGATTTTTATGAAAACGCTTCTTTACATCAAGGCCTCGCCAAGAGATGAAAGAAGTCATTCCCATACGGTCGCCAAGGCTTTTCTGGCTGCATATCAGCAGAAAAACCCGCAGGATAAAATCATAACTATCGACCTGTTCAGGGAATCTCTGCCTGAATTCGGCAATTTTGCGGCGGAATCAAAATATGCCATTATGCACGGCAGAGAAAAAACCGCAGAGCAGATAAAAAAATGGTCTGAAATTGAAAAAATAATCGAACAGTTCAAGTCTGCCGACAAATATTTGATTTCAACACCGATGTGGAACTTCAGCATTCCCTATAAACTCAAACATTACATCGATATTATAGTCCAGCCGAGTTATACTTTCACGGTAACCGATACAGGTTATAAAGGTCTTGCCGGCGGCAAACCGATATGCCTGATACTCGCCCGCGGGGGAAACTACGAGATTGATTCGCCAATAGCTTTTCAGAAAAAATATCTTGAATTTATTTTGGGCTTTATTGGTTTTACGGACATTAAAACAGTAATTTGTCAGCCTATGCTAAGCGATGAAAATACTGTTAAAAAAGCACAAGAAGCGGCTATAAATAATACAAAGTCAATAGCGGCCGCATTTTAAATACTTAACAAATACTCCTGAAAGCCTGCGGCAGAAAATCAAGAATATCCGTGGCAATTAGGTTTATCTGGCCTTTATCTTTCGCAGCCAAATCTCCCGCAAGACCATGAATATAAACCGCCAACACCGAAGCGTCAAAATTATCGAGACCCTGTCCGCACAAAGCAGTAATTACTCCTGTAAGCACATCGCCGCAGCCTGCTGTGGCCATACCGGGATTGCCGGTAGTATTGACATAGACTTTTTCAGTATCGGCAACAACTGTGCCGTGACCTTTCAGCACAACAACAGCTTTTGCAGCATCGGCGAATTCAACAGCAATCGCTTCTCTATTCTGAGGCATCGGTTTTCGCAATAACCCGTCCCAAAGTCTATTCATTTCGCCGGGATGGGGGGTAAGAATAAGATTCGCTTTATTTATGTCAGACCAGTTTTTCAGGAGGGCAAGATTATTTAAGCCATCGGCATCTATAACAAGTCTAAGCCCATCAAGCCGCAAAAGACTTTCAAGAACAGTTTTTACACCGCCGGATACGCCTACTCCCGGCCCAAAGGCAACAACGTCATTTTCCTCTACAGCCTTTAAAACTGTATCAACTGCTTTTGTGCTGATTTTCCCGGAAGAATCCTCGGCAAGCGGAATTGTCGTATAACAAGGCTCGATTGCAGCGACAATCGGTAAAACGCTTTGCGGCACAGCAAGTCTAACAAGGCCTGCTCCGCTTCGAAGCGCACTTTTGGCGGCAATAGCCGCGGCACCGCTGAAACCAGTACTTCCGGCAATTATAAGTACCTTTCCGAAATCGCCCTTATGAGCATCAATAGCTCTTGGTTTCAGTTTCGAGATGTCTTTTATTATCTGCATACAAACTCGTTTCGAACAGTATATTACAAATAATACAGGATATGGTCAATAAAAGAATTGACAGGTATATCGCAGGATTTACAATTCTTGGGATAGAAAGGCTTGACTATGAAACGAAATATTGTAATCGCCATTCTTCTTATTTTAAGCAATTTAGTTTTTGCACAAAAAGAAAAACCGGGCCAAACTATTTCGCGTTTCCCAGCAGATAAAGCTAAGCAAGTAAATCCAGACACGCATCTGGTACTGGCTTTCCCCAGCGAGCCAAACTTAGGTAAATCAGGACAGATTCGTATTTATGACGCAACAGACAACCGACTGGTTGACGTTCTGGACCTGAGCATCCCGCCCGGCCCGACAATCGGCATCAAGGCTCCGGCGGCGCCTCCTTACACTACGATTCCTTACGAATACGTCCCCGGCCACTTCACTAATGCCAACACTAAACCGGGAACTCCATCCGGCGGTGCAGTTGCCACGCCGGACAACTATCAGCTTACGATTATCGGAGGCTTCACTGATGCATTTCACTTTTACCCCGTGATTGTTCGAGGCAGCGTGGCGACGATATACCCTCACAACAATCTTCTGGACTATAA
>JBAVNP010000221.1:0-8286 GCA_049691175.1 Sedimentisphaerales bacterium | reverse complement strand
AAGCTTCGGCCGGCCAAAAAGTAATCTTCCTTACTCTTGATGCGGCGAGAAGCCCAAAGTCCTACGCCTATTATGAGGGAAAAGTAGAGCAGGATGATAACAATGTCTGCTATTTCAAGTCCAAACATAGAGCAAATCCTTTCAATTTATCTAAAAACCGTAAATAAGGTAAGTTGATTATTATAGTAATTTTTTCCAGTTTAGCCAGAAACGAAATTATTCCAGAACACGCCAATTATCGCCGGTAGATTTTTTGGGCTTGTTTTTGGTTGAAATATATATAAGTCATTATTAAATAATGGGTTATACGTGTTAAATAGACAGTTGATTATGAGATTGTCGGTCTGAATCTTTTCAGCGGGAAAGATTTTGCTCTGAGCAAGATTTTCGGTTATATTACGATAAAATTGAATAGTTGTCGTTTTTTAAGATAACTAAACTTAGAAGATAAAATGGCGGCATAGTTCAATATTACATTATCAACAGAATAGACAAATGAGGTGTTTCAATGAAAAGATTGTTTATAATTATAGTTATAACTTTATTGACAGGTAATATGTTCGCGGCACAGGATAGTAACAGTAAACCTGTTCCCGCCAAGGCGGGAATCGAGAAATGGAATTTTTATGAATTGTCGCTGCCGGGGCCGACAGCCAGTAACCCATTTATCGAAATCGAATTCGGTGCTGTCTTTAAGCAGGGTGAACGGACTTTTGAGCCTGACGGATTTTATGACGGCAACGGTATTTTTAAAGTTCGTTTTATGCCGGACAAAGAGGGGATTTGGACTTTTAAGACGAAAAGCAACCGCGAAGAATTGAACGGCAAAGAAGGGCAGTTTGAATGTATCGCTCCCTCGCCGGCCAATCACGGGCCTGTGCGGGTGAGAAATCAATATCATTTTGGTTATGAGGATGGCACTCCGTTTTTCCCGTTTGGAACTACCCTTTATGTATGGCCGTTTCAATCCGACGAAATAAAACAGCAGACCATTGAGACATTAAAAAAGTCGCCTTTCAATAAAGTCCGTTTGCTGATAATACCGCCCTATAAGGAGCGTTATGTGGTGGATGGGCCGGCCAAACTGGATTGTTTTCCTTTCGTGGGAAACTCAAAAGAAAACTGGGACTTTTCGCGTTTCAATCCGGAATTTTTCCAAAGATTGGAAAAATGTATCGCACAACTTCGGGATATCGGTGTCGAGGCGGACGTTATTCTGTTTCGGCCTTACGACAAGGGCAAATGGGGCTTTGATACAATGAGTGCCGAAACAAATGACCGTTATGTGCGGTATGCCGTCGCCCGTTTTGCCGCCTTTCGAAATGTATGGTGGAGTCTTGCCAACGAAAACAGTTTCATCAAGAGTATGACCGATGCCGACTGGGACAGGCTTTTCCAGATTGTGCAGGCAAAAGACCCTTATCAGCATTTGCGTTCGATTCATAACGCCACGCGGCTTTACGATTATTCCAAGCCGTGGGTAACGCACGTCAGTCTTCAGTATTATATGGCGGTGCGATTTTTCGGAGTGTCGCCGCTGCTGCGGGATATTTACAAAAAGCCGATAGTTCACGACGAAATAAATTATGAAGGCAATATCGACAGCCGATGGGGACAACTAACCGGCGAGGAAATGGTTTATCGTTTCTGGGTCGCGATGATCGGTGGGGCGTACGCGACGCATGGTGAGGCATTCAAAAGTTCGGAGGATGTGTCGTGGATTTCGATTGGCGGGAAATTGCACGGCAGTAGTCCGCAGCGAATTGCATTCCTAAAGGAAATTGTCGAAGCCGGACCCGCTCAGGGACTTGACCCGATTGACCAATATTTTGAAACTAATCTGGCTGGACAAAATGGAGAATATTATTTAATTTATTTCGGCAAGGATGAGATAAAAGAATGGCCGTTTCGTCTGCCGAATAAAGGCGATGTGCTTAAACCGGGGATGAAATTTCAGGTCGATATAATCGACACCTGGAATATGAAAATTACTCCTGTCAAAAAGGAGTTTGTAATAGAAAAATTGAACCGTTATACATACGTTGACAAAAACAAATCAAAGGTCAAACTGCCCGGCAAACCTTATATGGCTTTAAGAATACGTCCGGTTAAATAATCAACGGTTTTCAGTATATGATGAAAAGCAGACTAAGCCTGATTATTTTTGCCGCACTGTTTGAAACTTCCGTTTTGGCCAAAGTGGGGGACGAAAACGAGCCGGTCCGTTTCATTGGCGAAGTCAACATGTCCAGCAGTGATTACAAAACCGGCTATCACGACGGGCAGATGCCCCCGGCTATCGGCGTGCAGAATTTTCAAATCCTGCGGGCAAACCGCACCCACCCTGAATGGTCGGATGGTCTGGGATGGACATATAATCACGCGCCTATGCTGGCTTACTTCAACGGCCGATTCTACTGCCAGTATTTGACAAATCCAACCGGCGAAAATATCCCGCCCGGCATAACGATGCTGACTTGCTCGGCGGATGGTAAAAACTGGACGAAACCGCAGGTTATTTTTCCAATTTATTTTACAGCTAATGACGATGCTTCTATCGTCTTTAAATGTATGCATCAGAGAATGGGGTTTTATATTGCACCTAACGGCCGGTTTTTAACTTTTGGTTTTTACGGCTCAAACGATGGGAATGGCGTCGGTCGTGTTGTGCGCGAAATTTATAAGGATAATTTGCTGGGGCCGATTTATTTTATTCGGGTTAATGATAATTATAAGGGGCAGGCCAACTATCCGCTTTACACAACTTCAGTCGACAAAGGTTTCATCGAAGCCTGTAATGCCTTTCTTGCAGATAAAATTCGCAGAATGCAATGGTGGGAGGAAGATTGTTTTACAAAAGATAAGGATGATTTTTACCGTGTGCCCTGGATAATCGATAAAGGCAGAAAAAAGCCCGGCAAGGCTTTCTGTTTTTATACCCGGCCGGACGGCGAGGTAATCGGTTTTTTCAAAGACCGCTGGGTAACAACAACTAAAGATAAAGGGCAAACATGGTCGCAGCCGGTTAAATGCAAAACGCTTACTTATGGCGGAGCGAAAATCTGGGCGCAAAGATTGGACAACGGTCAGTTCGCACTGGTTTATAATCCGACAAATAGTCTTGCACGGCATCCGCTATCTATTGCAACAAGTGATGACGGGATTTTGTTCGATAATCTTGTAAATGTTCACGGCGAAGTCCCGCTTGAGCGTTTTTGGGGGCGTGAAAAACGCCCCGGTCCGCAATATGTCCGCGGAATTATCGAGGGAAACGGCAATCCGCCCGGCAGCGATTTGTGGGTAGTCTATTCGGTCGGTAAAGAAGATATCTGGATTTCGCGAATTCCTGTTCCTGTAAAGTGGGAAGTTAATGAACCGCTTGAAGATAATTTCGCCAGTTTAGAAACCGGCGGCGTTGTGAAAAACTGGAATATTTATTCACCGCGATGGTGTCCGGTTGAGATTGTCGATTTTCCGGATAGAACCGACAAAAGTCTGATGCTGAAAGATTTTGACCCTTATGATTACGCCAAGGCAGTGCGTGTATTTCAGAAAGCCGATAGGCAAACATTATCTTTTAAACTGTATATCGAATCGTCTGCTCAAATTCTTGACATTGAGGTGGTATCGGCAAAAGGGGACAGGCTGATACAAACTTGCATTGATAAAAATAATTCATTTTTAGTAAGTAATAAAAAAACCGCATCGCTTGAGAGTAGAAAGTGGCACAGCTTTGAATTTGAACTCAATTCACAAACTCGGCAGTTTGCTGTTAATATTGATGGTAAACGGCTTGCGCAAAATCAAACCTTTTGTGTTTCGGACGGCATTCCAGAGAGGATTATTTTCCAAACCGGAGAATATCGGCTGGCTGACGATGTACAGGAGTATAAAAGCGGAGATGAATTTAAACCGGGCCGGGATGAGCCGGGCGCAGATGAAAAAGCCGAAGCAGCAGTGTATTACATCAAGGATTTCAAAGCAGGTGAAACAAAACAATCTGTGTTAGATGCCGAAATATTTAAACATTACGTTGATTATTTTAATAGTATCGAGGATGAGCCGGTAGTTAACGCTGTCTCCAATGCCGAATCCTGGCCGTGGATGAAGGAAAATATTCCGTTATTTGAATGTCCGGACAAAGAATTTGAGCAGATTTATTACTATCGCTGGTGGACATACCGCAAGCATATCAAGGAAACGCCTGATGGATTTGTTCTTACTGAATTTATTACGCCTGTCAAACACGCCGGTGTTTATAATACAATCAGTTGTGCGCTGGGCCATCATTTATATGAAGGCCGCTGGCTGAAAAATCAAAAATATCTTGATGATTATGTAAAGTTTTGGTTTCGAGGCAATAGCGGTGGTCCCCAGCCCCATTTTCATAAATACAGCAGTTGGTTAGCTGATGCTTTATATAATAGATATCTTGTCAGTAATGACAAAACTTTTCTGCTGGATTTATTCTCAGACTTGGCGAAGGATTATCAGCAGTGGGAGAAAGAAAGGCTGCTCGATAACGGCTTATTCTGGCAATATGATGTTCGCGATGGAATGGAAGAGTCAATCAGCGGCTCAAGAAAAGAAAAAAATATTCGGCCTACCATAAACAGTTATATGTATGGCAATGCGAAAGCTATTTCCAAAATAGCAGAAATGGCGGGTCAAAAAGAATTATCTAATGAATATAATAAAAAAGCTGTTCAGTTTAAAAAACTTGTCGAAAAAAAACTTTGGGATAAGAATGCGAAATTTTTCAAGGTTCGTTTAGAAAGTGGCAAGTTGTCCGATGCGAGGGAGGAGATTGGATTTATTCCGTGGTATTTTGATTTGCCGGGCAAAGGCTTTGAAGCCGCCTGGCTGCAAGTGCTTGACCCTAATGGCTTCAAAGCTCTATTTGGCCTGACAACTGCCGAGAGGAGGCATCCAAAATTCAGGACACACGGCGTTGGCGGCTGCGAATGGGATGGCGCGGTCTGGCCGTTTGCGACAAGTCAGACACTTATGGCGATGGCAAATGTTTTGCGGAATTACCATCAGTCTTATATATCTTCAAAAGATTATTTTGATGCGTTATTAACTTATGCGAAGTCGCATCGAAAAAACGACAAGCCATACATCGGCGAATATCAGGATGAAAACACCGGCGTTTGGTTAAAAGGTGATAATCCGCGAAGCCGATATTATAATCATTCTGCTTTTTGCGACCTTATTATCTCCGGCCTGATTGGTCTTTGCCCAAGAAATGATAATGTAATTTCAGTTCATCCGCTTGTTCCCGCCGATACCTGGAAATGGTTTGCACTGGATAAGATATATTATCATGGAAAAATAATAACAATTATTTGGGACCAGACTGGTGAAAAATACAAACAGGGCAAAGGTCTGTTTGTCTATGCGGATGGAAAACTCATTACTCATTCAGATTCTCTTAAAAAAGTCGAAGGAAAAATTAAATGAAAAGACTTTCTCTTTCATTGCTGCTTTTTATTACAACTTGTGCGTATTGCGGCGAAAAAATATACATTGTCAAATCACCTGACGCAGCGGCCCGTGTAAATTTTGGAATTGATAAATTAAGAACCGTACTTAAAAACGCAGGGTGTAAAGTCGCTGTATTACAAGCTGCCAAAGTGCCCCAAAACAGACCGTTAATTATTATCGGCACGCAAAAGAAAAGTCTGCTTATCGATTTCAATGATATCGCAAGTGAAGGATTTGTGCTGGAATCAAAAAAAGATATTACTATTATTGCAGGTGGCGACGATAGCGGCACCTTATATGGCTGTATGGAACTGGCGGATAGAATCAGGAAAGCAGGCGTTTTGCCGAAAGATTTTCGTTTTACCGATAAACCGGCGATGGTGCTTCGCGGCACCTGTATCGGAATGCAGAAAACTCAGCTTCTGCCCGGACGCGGGAATTATGAATATCCTTACACACCCGAAAACTTCCCATTTTTTTACGATAAAAAGTTCTGGCAGGAATATCTCGATTTGCTCGCTGAAAACCGGATGAATACCCTGTATTTGTGGAACGGTCATCCCTTTGCTTCTCTGGTAAAGCTTAAAGATTATCCTTATGCGCTGGAAGTTTCCGAGCAGGTTTATAAAAAAAATGTTGAGATGTTCGAATATCTTACGCAAGAAGCTGACAGACGGGGCATTTGGGTTGTTCAGATGTTTTATAATATTTATGTATCAAAACCTTTTGCCGAAAAGAACGGTATCAGTACGCAGCTAAAAGAACCGACCCCGCTTGCTGCCGATTATAATCGCAAGTCAATTGCCGCTTTCGTTGAAAAGTATCCAAATGTAGGTCTGCTTGTTTGTCTGGGCGAGGCGTTAAGAGGAATTGAAAACCAGACAGAGTGGTTTACGAAAGTTGTTATCCCCGGCGTGCAGGATGGTATGAAACAATTGGGAATTACTAAAGAGCCGCCGATTATTTTGCGTGCCCACGCGACCGACCCCAATATTGTTATACAGGCGGCTTTGCCGATTTATAAAAATCTTTATACGATGGCGAAATACAACGGTGAATCGTTAACCACTGACGAGCCTCGCGGACGCTGGCAGCAGGTAAATCTCAATCTCAGCAGGCTTGGCAGCAGACATATTTCCAATGTTCATATTCTCGCCAATCTCGAGCCGTTCCGGTATGGTGCGCAGCGATTCATACAGAGATGCGTTAAAGCTATGCAAACGCGTCTCGGTGCGCAGGGGCTGCATCTGTATCCGTTGTGTTATTGGTATTGGCCGTATTCGCCGGATAATGCCGAACCGAAGCTTAAACAGCACCAGCGGGATTGGATATGGTTTGAGGCCTGGGCGCGGTACGCCTGGAATCCGGACCGTGACGAAAAGGAAGATAGAGAATATTGGATAAGCCGATTGACTGATATTTATGGCGACAAAAAAGCCGCTGGGCTGATTCTGGATGCCTATAATGATGCCGGTGAATGTGCTCCGAGACTAATCCGGCGTTTTGGCATTACAGAGGGCAATCGGCAAACACTGTCTCTGGGAATGAGATTGGAGCAGCTTGTTAATCCTGAGCCTTTTAAACCATTTCCTGATTTGTGGCTTTCGCAGGCTCCGCCCGGCGAACGACTGCAGGAATATGCGGAAAAAGAATGGAATCATTTGCCTCATACCGGCGAAACGCCGCCGCAGATTATTCAGGAAGTCTTGGAATATTCGCAAAAAGCAGTTGAGGAAATAGAAGCGGCTAAACCGTTAGTAACAAAAAACAGAGAGGAATTTGACCGTCTTTACAATGACATACATTGCATTCAGGCTATGAGCGAAAATTATGCCTTTAAGGCCGATGCAGCGATTCTGGTGTTGAGATATAACTTCAGCAAAGATGTCAACGATATGAAAAAAGCGGAAGAATATCTGGAGAAAAGTCTTATTTCTTTTCGCAAACTTGTGGAATTAACTCGCCATACCTACATTTTTGCTCAAAGTATGCAGACGAAGATGCGTAAAATCCCATATACTGGTTTTGAAAATGACAAGCCGGCCAATTTTTACTGGATGCAGGTCCTTGGAAAATACGAAAAAGAACTGGATGATTTTCAACACCATATTTATGATTTGGAAACTGGTAAAAGCAGCAAAACCATTAGTTCGGCGAAAGATTGGATGTATGCCGAAAGATAATCTATTTGATAGACGTGGAATCCCGGACCTGTGAAAGCAGCAAAATGCGGCCAATCGAAAAATTTACATTTTTATACTTTGGAATTTCATTCTTTGCCGTCTTGCAATACTTTCAATGAAATTTAAACTTTAATTTCTTAGTCCCGCCATTAACCTGAGAACCTTTTGCTGAGTAACTTCGTTTCTGGCAAGAGAGCCTGCGATTTTGCCTTGTCTGAAAACAAGTATATTGGTCGCCAGATTGATAAGCTCCGGCAATTCGCTCGAGATAAGCAGTATAGCCTTTCCTTTGCCTGCCAGTTCGTCTATCAGGCTGTGTATTTCAGCCTTTGCGCCGACATCAATACCCCTAGTCGGCTCATCAACTATTAATATGTTACAGTCGGTCGCGAGAGATTTTGCCAGGACAAGTTTTTGCTGATTCCCGCCGGACAGGCTAAGCGTCTGTACCCAGGGCGATGCCGCCTTGATTTTTAACAGATTAAAATATTTATCAACAAACTCGAGCAGTTTTCTTTTTTTTATTGATTTGAAGAAATTTGAAATTTTTTCCAGAATCGAAAGACAAATATTTTCCGCCACGTTCATTGAAAGCACAAGACCGTGACGCTTCCTG
>JBAVNP010000220.1:0-5109 GCA_049691175.1 Sedimentisphaerales bacterium | reverse complement strand
GCGTCAATCTTTACAAACTCCAGGCCTTTGGCGTCCTGTGCGATGTGCCGCAGCTCGAGGAAAGCGACTGCGCCGAAAACGACTAAAACGTCCCATAACCGATTATAGATTATAGATTATGGATTATAGATTTGAGATTTAAACATAAGTCCCTATTTATAAGGGTCTTATAAGCTTCCTGCCTGCCGGTTATTTCGGCGTATTTCTTCAGAAAGCGGTGCCGCAGTTTTGCCGATACTCTTAGAGTATTTAGTATCTGGTGTTGGGCTCTATCGCTAAAGGGGCTTATGTCGTCTAAAAACCAGAGACTATCGACTAACTGCTCATTGAGATTTTGGAATGAATAAGACAAGTAAATTCGGATTTTCTTCGGCGGCCCTGACCGTCTTTGTGATTGTGTCGAGTTTTTCCGCTATCATAGCGCTTTGGCTTTATACGGAGCCTCAATACCTCGCGGTGCGTCTTACCGCCTTTGTCCTGTCGCTGGTTATTGTTGTTTCGGTAGTGATTTTCATAAACGAGGTGCAGAAAAAACATCAGCTTCATCAGCTCCAGCTTCAGCAGCTCCTCGGCCGGCAGGCGGATGAGTTGGAAGCCGCCAGGGCTGAGGCTCAAACCGCAAAAATGAAGGCCGAGCAGATTAGTCGCCGCAGGGAGGCGTGTGCTGCTCACGCTAATTTGATTGCGCAGCAGGCATTGGAAGCCAGCCGGGGCAAAAACGAGTTTCTGGCCAATATGAGCCATGAGATTCGCACGCCGATGAATGCCATTATCGGTTTCAGTGAGATGCTCGCGGAGGAGAATCTGACAGAGCAGCAGAAAAAACAGGTCGGTTTTATTCGCGACAGTTCCAAACAGCTTCTGGATTTGATAAACGACATCCTTGATTTTTCAAAAATCGAAGCAGGTAAACTCGATATCAATATTACGGACTGCGCTGTTGAAAATATCCTTACGTCCATCGAATCGCTTATGCGTCCTGCCGCGGCGGAAAAGAAACTTCGGTTTGAAATTATCCGCAATGAGTCTCTGCCGCAGTTTATTCGTACCGATTCGGCAAAGCTCAAGCAGTGCCTGATAAATCTTGTAGGCAATGCGATAAAATTTACCGACAGCGGTTATGTTAATGTCAAACTGTCCGCGGAGAACAGTAACGGCAAACCTTCTATCAGGTTTGATATTGAGGATTGTGGTCCAGGAATATCATCCGAACAGTTGAGCTGCATTTTTGAGCCTTTTTCTCGACTCAACCGCGGTGATATTCGCAGGTTCGATGACACAGGCCTGGGGCTTGTGATTACAAAGCATCTTATCGAGCTTCTCGGCGGCAGTGTGTCGGTCAGCAGCACTCTCGGAAAAGGTTCTGTCTTTACGCTCGTTATTCCGACAGGCGAACCTTCGGCACAGACAAAGCAGGGCACAGGCCGGGCTAAAGCTGCCGACAAAAGTCAGCAGCCTTCTGCTCCGGTGGATAATATACGGCTTTGCGGCAGGGTGCTGATTGCCGAGGACTGTCCCACAAATCAGATGCTTATTGAGCTTTTGTTGAAGAAAATGGGTCTTGAGATAGTGATTGTTAAAGACGGCCGGCAGGCCGTCCAGAAAGCTCTGGCCGAAAAGTTTGATATTATTTTGATGGATATTCAAATGCCCGTGATGAATGGCTACGAAGCGACGGAACAACTGAGAAAAGATGGCGTCACAATACCGATAATTGCCCAGACAGCCTGCGTGATGAATGGCGATGAAGAAAAGTGTTTTGCCGCCGGCTGTAATGATTATATTCCCAAACCGATAGACAGGAAAAAACTCGTCGAAGTTCTTGTGAAATATCTTTCTGCGGACAGTAAAAAATTCGTCGATGCCCGGCCCGCCGCAGCCGCGCAGACTGAAAAAACAGTTCAAACCCAACCTCAGGAAAAAAAGGAGAATAGTATGCAGACTAATGTTTTAACATCGCCGCAAACCGTAGAAGTTGAGCTTGATTGGAATCTTCTTATGGAAAGGGTTGGTTCTGAGGAGCTGATTGACGAAATAATACCTATTTTTATCAAGGACAACAGCGAGAGGATGAAGATGTTGACGCAGGCAATAACCAACAGCGATGACAAGGAAATAAAATTTTACGCGCATTCTCTCAAGGGCGCCTCGGCGACGATAGGCGCAGCCGCGATTGCCGAGCTTGCAAAGCAGCTCGAGGTTGCTGCAAGGGACCTGAACAAATCCGTATATAGTCCGTTATATGAGGAGATTAAGGTTCGTTTCGCCCGCCTGATGGATTTGCTCGCCAAAAGCGACTGGAAGCAGATAGCTCAGCAGGCTTCGGGGCAGCACACCGAAAAAACCTAAAACAGTGAATTTATCCTTCCTGGCTATGATTAACCCAAAGACATTCCCTGGTTCGCCTGTCTCGTCGAAGCATTAGCGAAGACGGACACACCGAAAAAACCTGACCCCGTTATTAACCCGTCCCTGGCGGGTTAATATAGCGTTAAATTCAGCATCCCAGGAGGATTAATCTCACAGGTTGACAATCATTCCACCCTCGGCTACGATAACCGCATATCTGCTGCGCCGGATGCACAGCACGGTAAGTTTGGCCGAGTGGCGGAATGGCAGACGCACGAGATTTAAAATCTCGGGTCCGAATAGGGCGTGCGGGTTCGACTCCCGCCTCGGCCAAATATATTTTTGGCATAGGCCGGAGATGCTTTTGCCGAAAACGGATAATACTTTGTGTCGGCTATGAGTGAGTAAATTTAACGGGAGCGAAGTTTTGGCTGAAAAGAAAATCCATGCGGTACTGTTCGATATCGGCGAAACACTGCTGAATTTCGGGAAAGTCGATGTGCTGGCTCTTTTTGAAGAGGGAGGAAAACTCGCTCACGATTTCCTTGGAAAACGTAATCAGCCTGTCGGGTCACAACAAATATTCCTGCTTAAACACCTGTGGATGATTCGTATCTTCCGCGTCTGGTCATACCTGTCAGGTAAAGATTTCGATTCGCTGGCAGTCCTGAAAAAAATGGAACAGAAAAAAGGCGCTAAATTGTCCGAAAAACAATGGGAAGAATACGGCTGGCAGTGGTATGAGCCGTTAAGCAAAATAGCTCAAGCCGAACCAGATATAAAACAAACCCTCGAAAAGTTAAAACAGGCTGGAATGAAATTAGGCATCCTTTCGAATACCTTCATAAATGCGGTAACACTGGAAAGACACCTGGCGCAATTCGATATATTAGAGTTTTTTTCCGTCAGACTTTATTCGTATCAGTTTAAATTCCGCAAGCCGGACAGCAGAATCTTTGTCGAGGCGGCGAAAAAGATGGGGTGCGAACCGGCTAATGTGCTGTTTGTCGGCGACAGACTTGATTTGGATATCGCAGGGGCGACGGCGGCAAATATGCCGGCGGTAATTAAGAGAGCATATACGAATATAAATAAAGATGTACCGCAAAATGTGATAAAAATAGAGAGGCTGGCGGAACTGCCGGGAGTTGTTGAGGAGATAAATAGTGAATAGTTTGCAGAAAACGGTATAATGGGGGGAAAATTTAGCCGGATTTTAATTTTGAGGTGGAGAACCAAGGATTGACAAGTATTGAAATTATGAATTCCGTAAAGAAAGAAAAGCAGGTAGTCTCTAAAAAAAGGGTTTCCGACCACGGCGAAGTTTATACCGCCAGCCGTGAAGTAAATGCCATGCTTGATTTGGTGAAGCAGGAAACAGAGAGGATTGAATCCCGATTTCTTGAGCCAGCATGCGGAACAGGAAATTTTTTGGCGGAAATATTAGAAAGAAAACTTCACATCGTTGAAAATCGTTATGGTAAAAGCCAATTGGAATATGAGAGATATTCGGTTTTGGCAGTATCCAGTATCTACGGTATCGACATTCTTGAAGATAATGTTATAGAATGCCGCAAGCGGCTTTTTGACATTTTTGATCGGCATTACAGCAGTTTTTTCAAAGAGGATTGCCTGAATGCAGTCAAATATATTCTTGAGCGTAATATTATCTGGGGCGATGCGCTCACATTAAAAACAGTTGGCGAAAATCCTCAGCCGATTGTATTTTCCGAATGGTCTCCCGTGAACAGCAATATGCTCAAACGCAGAGACTTCGCTTTTCATGAGTTAATTTACTATGCAGGGATGAGAGATAAGCCGCTTTTTTCCGACCTCGGAGAAGAAGTCTTTATTCCGGAGCCAGTCAAAGAATATCCTTTAATTCACTTTTTGAAGGTCGCTGATGCTGAAAAGCAGTAATTACAATCCGGATGTTCTTAGCTGCCTTGCGAATTTGAGCAGCGATGAAGTTTTTACGCCGCCCAAATTAGTAAATGAGATACTCGATTTGCTTCCGGCTAAAATCTGGAGCGATGAGAACGCAAGATTTCTCGATCCTGTCTGCAAGACGGGAGTGTTTCTGCGGGAGATTGCCCAAAGATTAGATAAGGGTTTGGAAAAGAAAATCCCCAATAAGAAAAAAAGAATCAACCATATATTTAAAAATCAGGTTTTCGGCATCGGTATAACAGAACTGACCTCACTGCTTTCACGAAGAAGCGTTTACTGCTCAAAAACAGCCAACGGCAAATATTCTGTCTGCGAGACTTTCGGCGACCATTTCGGCAATATCCATTTTAAGCGGGTCGAGCATAAATGGGAAAATGGCAGATGTGCTTTCTGCGGGGCAAGTAAGGAAATATATGACCGCGGCGAACAGATGGAAAGTCACGCATATCGGTTTATCCACACAGAAAAACCAAAGGAGATTTTTAATATGAAATTTGATGTAATTATTGGAAATCCGCCTTATCAGTTGAGTGATGCGGGATTTGGAGATAGTGCTCGACCAATTTATCATCTTTTTATCGAACAGGCGAAGAAACTAAACCCGCGATATCTTACAATGATCATTCCATCCCGCTGGTTTGCTGGTGGTAAAGGATTGGATGAATTTCGTGATCTCATGCTTCATGATCGACGGATTTCCCACCTTGTTGACTACCCAATCGCGTCTGATGTGTTCCCGGGTGTCAAAGTCATTGGTGGTGTGTGCTACTTTCTTTGGGAGCGAGATTATCAGGGGTCATGTAGCGTTAC
>JBAVNP010000219.1:0-2191 GCA_049691175.1 Sedimentisphaerales bacterium | reverse complement strand
GTTTATAACAGAAGGTATATTTCAGAAATTAAATGAAATCGCGCCAAAAAGAGGGCTGAAAGGCCTGATAGAATTTAAAACGACAGATGCTTTGATTGTTGCTGATTGGCCCAAAGATATGGACGATTTTATTGAGGGAAAAATTGAAGGTGAAATAGAGATTGTTCAGGAAGTTGTTCGGGCGATACGGGAAATCAGGAATAAATATACGGTCCCGCCGGGCAAGAAGCTGACTGCATCTGCTAATACGCCGGATAAGTTATCGAAAATTCTCAATGGCAACGGCGATTTAATCTGCGATAGAGCCGGTCTTGATAAATTTAACGCCTCACCGAAAGAGATTAAGCCTACCAATGCAGCCGCAGTTGTGGTTGAGCAGATTCAGGTGTTTGTCGAAGGCTTGATTGACGCCGATGCGGAAAGAAAGAGACTTGAAAAGCAAAAAGAGGAAATCCTTGCGGGTGTTAAAGGCAACGAGGCAAAACTGGCTAATGAGAATTTTGTAAAAAGAGCCAAGCCGGAGGTTGTAGAGCAGACAAAACAGAGATTTGATGAATTAAAAAAGCAGCTCAAGGCGATAGAGAAAAATCTTGCGGAATTGAAATGAAAGCCACAGAGATTAAAAATAGTTTAGCCACAGAGCTCACAGAGGACACAGAGAAAAAAATTTCAACGAAAATTGATACTGTAATAAATCAGTGGTTTCAGGAAACCGTAGACAAAATAAATAAGGAAATAAAAACCGATACCTTCGAAGATACTCTTTGCCCAAGTATTTTACCACTGGCTTATAAATATTGTTGTGCTACCCTAACATTACTGAATAACGGTTTTAAACTTCCTGCTATGGCTCTAATCCGTATTCTTGCCGAAATCACGTTTCGACTGTGCTGGAGTGGCTATAAAGATAATCCACAAAAAGAACTGCCAGATGTTCGGATTCAGCGATGGTTAAAAGAATCTTACAAAGAACAAAAAAAACACCTTAAAAAATTATTGCCGTCGTCCAATTGTTGCCAAGCAATAGAAATCAATAAAGAAATTTCCTATCTCGAAAACGAAATCAAGAAAATCCCATACAGTTTTGCAGGTAGTTTATATAACTCCCTCCAAGACCTCAACAAGTCGCCATTGAATTTAAGAGATAAACTTTATCCTCTGTTGTATGGTAATTTTAACAAAGCGATTCATCCGGACTTGTTGCTTTTAACTAGCCTTGTAAAAGAAGATAAGGATAAAATCACTTTTAGTGGTGATTTGAATGATATTAGCACTGATGACCTTAAAATTTACTTGATGACTTGTGCGTTTTGGGTCGTTTCACTTGTGAAAATTAACTATGAATGGGATTATAACAACGTCAAAACACAATATCTCGAACTTAAAAAACTTCATAAAGACAACACAAAAAATAAAATATAATAAATTTCTCTATGAGTTCTGTGAGTTTAAAACAAAACCCCCGGCACCCATCCTTCGTCCGCCAAGACGGACTACGGAGGGCAAGCAGGTCCGGGGGCTAAATAACGGCGAGGAATTGGCAGAAAAAAAGAATAAGATTTGTTTTGATTTTCGGGTAAGATGGAATGTATTCTAAATGGCGTAGGTCGATGATTCCTTATGATACACTTTACTTGCTCAAAATGCGGCGAAAATATAGAAGCCCCTGAATCTATTAGAGGCGAAAAATTAAAATGTCCCCATTGTGGACATTTACAAAAAATTTCAGGTGAAAATCCGGATTTAATGAAGCCACTTGGTAACATCGAGCCTATTTGCCCATATTGCAACGGGGCACTTGAAGAAAAGCCTAAGCGAAGAAGCAAATGCCCGCATTGCGGAAATTATTTTCGTGTCAGAACTCGGCCTCAAGACAGACAGCAGGTTTTAGTTACAGAAGGACAAGCGGAAGAAATCGCAAAACAATACTGGCCTGGCTATGGACGTGACCCTCAAAATTGGCTTCAAGAAAAACGCAGAATATGGGATCGGCAATGGGGCGAATTAAACAAGCAATCTATGGAAAATACCAAAAACGGTCTATGGGGAATGTATCGAAATTGTCGATTAGATATGGTTAAAGTCCTAAATGCCGAAGCTGATTTTACATTATATGTTTTAGACTGTACTAATGAAAAAAAATACAAAATGAAAGCTATGACTCGCATGGAACAAGCATTGAGAATGTTAA
>JBAVNP010000218.1:0-2239 GCA_049691175.1 Sedimentisphaerales bacterium | reverse complement strand
TTGTAATTGGGGACAGCCACCTATTTTTCCGATAACCGATAACCGAGTTACTGATAACTTTTATTCTGCCTCTCCGTGTTCTCGCGCTATATACCTGTGGAATGGTCGGTTCTTAAACTCCCTGCAAATTTTGCTCTTATAAAAAAGGCTTAAAAAAATCGTTTTATAATTTTAATCTCTGCCGGTCTCGGTGTCTCTGTGGTGAAAGTAATTCGTGTAAATTTTTATCCGTTTCTGGCGAATCAAGACAGCGTTTCCGCCGGAGGCAAAACGACCGTTTTTAATGCGGCTTGAACATCATTTTTGCCTGGCCGACCAGATAAAAGCTGCCTGTGATGCAGAGGAGGTCTTCTTTGCCGATTGCGCTGTAGGCTGTTCTTAGTGCTTCGCTCAGGCTCATCGTCGTCTGGCACATCTTGCCGCAAATTTCCGTGTACATATCAGAGAGGTCCTGCGGATACATCGCCTTGGGCGAATTGCTGCGCGTGAATATCACTTTATCCGCTCCGTACTGAAGCTGTTCGAGCATACCGCGAACATCTTTATCCTGTCCGCAGCCGAAAATTACTACCATTGAATCGTAAGGTATATGTTGCCCGATAGCGCCAATCAGCGCCTTGATACTTGCTGCGTTATGTGCTCCGTCTATCAGTATTCGCGGGTCCTGATGGATAACTTCCATTCTGCCCAGCATCTTGATACCTTTAAGGCCCTCGATAGCTTTATTGTCGTCGATTTTATAACCGCTGGCCTTAAGTGCATCGAGCATCGCTATGGCAAGACCGCAGTTTAATGCCTGATGTTCGCCCGGCAGAGGCACTCTTAAGTGCTCGAATTTGCTCGTTGGCGTTGTCAGGCATATTCTCGTATGCGGTCCGTGTTCGCGGGAAGATTCGAATCGGTACGAAAAATCTATATCCTTGCCGGTTACCATAAGCGGCGCCTTTACCGCCAGTGCTGCCTTTTTGATTTCTTTCATCGCGGCGGGGTCCTGCGTAACAGTTACTACAGGAATACCTTTTTTTATAATGCCGGCTTTTTCTCTTGCTATGCTGTCAATCGTATTGCCCAGCAGGTTCTGATGGTCTATGCTGATGCTGGTTATTCCGACAACGGCCGGTTCGATTACATTTGTACTGTCCAATCTGCCGCCGAGTCCGGTTTCGATAACAGCGATATCGACTTTCTTATCGACAAAATACATAAACGCCATCGTCGTGAAGATTTCGAAAAACGTAGGGGTGCTAACGCTGTCTTTGGCCATTTTTTCAACCGGTGCGTAAATGCGGTTAATCAGTCCCAGCAGTTCGGAATCGGATATATTTCTTCCGTTAATTGCTATTCGTTCGTGCAAATCGACCACATGCGGCGAAGTATAAAGCCCGACATGATAGTCGTTGGCCTCCAGCATTCGCGCAAGCATCGTCGCCGTCGACCCTTTGCCTTTTGTGCCTGCAATATGTGCTGCGGTGAGTTTTTTATGCGGATTGCCCACGAGCGAAAGCAGTTTTTCCATTCGCTCAAGGCTGAACGTAGTTACATTGTAGCGCAGGCGGGTCTGCTTTTCGTAGTCTGTCCGGCTGAACAGGTATTCAAGAGCCTGCTTTAAGGTCTTGAACTGTCTGGCAGATTTAACCTTGTCGGCTTTAGACGAAGCCTTAGTCTTAGCCGTTTTCTTAATTGTTTCTATTTTCGAAACCATAGCCCCTTAAATTAGCAATAAAATAGCCCTAAGTCAATTTAATCATTTTTTTTATGAATAACATAATATAAAACCTGTTTTTACTTGTTTATATAACCATTTAATTATGAAATGATTACGTCTAAATAATCGGCCTTAATTTTCAGTTTTTTATGATAGATATTTTAGGACTTTTAAACTCCAAATTTACAGTCAAACTGTTACTTTTTCGCCCATCTGGGCGATTTCTTTATTGCTTTTGACGCTAAAGTGGATAAAAATGTTACAAAATTTCCCTTTCCGACCTCGGCTCGACCCAGAGTCGAGCCGGGTCTTTTTGTGAGGTTATAGTGGAAGAAAACTGTAAAAATATACGAAATTGGCTCAAACTTGTTCGTGCTCAGGGCATCGGGTCGACTATTTTATAAGACTTTTAGAGGATAAGAGAGAATACAGAACTCAGAACTCAGAAAACAGAATAAGGAACCGCCGGGGGCGGGCAAGTTTTTGGGGGTTTTTAGGGTGAAAAATGATACTTGATAACTATCAAGCAAAGGT
>JBAVNP010000217.1:0-4194 GCA_049691175.1 Sedimentisphaerales bacterium | reverse complement strand
CCACATAAGTCGGCAATTCAGTGCCGTTGTTTCCGATATTTGCAGCGTCTACGTCTGCGAAACGGACGCCAAGCAGCCTTTTTACGGAGGAGTCGGCGACGGTCTTTGAACCGGCATTCATTTTATTTATCGTGTCGACAATATCCTGATGTATCCAGTAAGCAAGCTGGCAATACCAGCAGTCTCCTACGGCCCAGGCAGTACCGCGATATTCCCAATTGTTCCAGAAAGCATAGCCGCTGAAAGCCTGCGGCTTGGCATAAACAGGTATCTGGTTGCTTCTTTTTTTGCAGATAAGTTCGATAATCCTGTCGCTGCTTTTGCTTGTGGCCGATGTGTCGCCCTGCATAGAGCCGCTTTCTTTCCGGATTTCTATGTCCGAAGGCGCATCAAGGGCATTCATATCTTCTGCCAGTTTTGCGAAAGCAGCCCTGTATGCTTTTTTGAACTCATTGAAAATTTGTATGGAGGATTCGTTCGGTTCGGGGAAAATTTTGTAGCTGAGAAGCTCTCGTTGCGAGGTTTGTATGGCCAGTTTCTGTATTTCACACGCATCTTGCTGGTGCAAGTCTTCGCGGGTTTTTATGTTATTGATTTCTGCAACTGAAACGGCGGAGCTAATTGCGGATTTAATCTCATTTCCGAGTCTCTGGCTTTGTTCGAGCTTTTTGCCTACTTTGCCTTGTATCATCATAGTTGGTATGAACAGCAGAGCGGCCAGTAAGGTTATTGCCGCCGGTATGATTATTGAAGTATTCTTTTTTATTATTTTTACGATATCCATTTTTACATTCCTGTCGGCGCCTGTCCCTGTTGGCCCAAAGTATCTTTCCAGATAAATTTGGCTTTAATTCTAAACCATCTGTCTCTTTCAATGTAAAGGGGCTGCCCAATGGTATCGTATTTTTTCCTTCCCTTTTCATCGAGGTCGAAAGTTCTGCTTAGTTCTTCTTTTGTCAGCGGATCCACCAGCACAACTTCGCTTGCAACAAGGTCAGAGTCCTGTCCTCTTGTCGAATACGTTCTTGTGGATTTTCTGCTGTCGGCCCCGGCGGATTCGTCTAAAGTCACTCTTGTTTTTGTTTGATTGACGCCGATACCCTGCGGCATCTGCTGGTCCTGCAGGTCAACCAGGCCGGTTTCAAATTTAAAATGTTCGATTTTGTTTTTCTGGAACAGTTCAAAAGGGCTGTTTACATCAAAGAGCTGATTCAGGTTAAGCATACGTGTAATGACACCCCATTTTTGTTTGTCGTCTCCCACTCCTGCGGGGTCCATAAGTTCTCCGATTTTTTCGTAAGGGGTATAGCCTTCAATGATGACGATAAACCCTTTTGAGTCCTGTTGATCCGATGAGCCGACTCCCGTAGTTGCTGGAGGAGCGAATGATTCAAATTCTCCCCTGCCAATACCTTCTCCTCTGTCGCGGGAGAAGCGTTGAGACCTGCCGGTTTCAAACTGTGTGGCGGCAAGACTGTTGGCATAGTCTATGCTCATACTGGTGATAAAAACCTGTTTTCTCTGGTTTCTCGGTATTTGTTTGATTTTTTCGAAATCACCTTTGGTGTAAGCTTCATAGAGTTCCGCCTGTGCCGTGTTATTTTTCGCGTTCGGCATCGTCTTGAAAATTGCTTCATTAAGCAGCGGTATGATATCCCGATACTTGAAACAGTTGGTGTATTTTTCGATTATTTGCTGGTATTCAGCGGCTCTTGCCTGCTGCTCATTAAGGCTGTTTGCGGCGTCTTTTGCCATTTGCAGGATGTTTTCTGTGTCTTTTCTTTTATTCTCAGCACCTGTGCTGGTATAGGCTTTCAGGTCGATATTTGTTCTAAGTAACGCCAGAATCGAAGCAGCCAGCAGTATGAGCGCAGCGACGATGAAGAATTTGCTTTTTTGCGCCCACATCATACTTCTCGCGATTTTCGCAGGCAGGAGGTTGCTCTGTATTTTAGCGGTATTAAGTGCCTGCAGGCCGAGACCATAAGTTATGGCAAAATCGCAGAGGTTCTCGTGCAGTTTTGCGCTGGAGATGTTTTCTGCCGGCACGAGTTTCTCGAAAGCGTCGGGCCTTACAGCCGGGATTTGTGTTGTCTGCTGAATATATTTATTCAGACCCTGCAGTTTCAGTCCGCCGCCGAAAAGAAGAATTTTTGAAAAAACCGTGTTTTTATGACTGCTGCTGTAGTATCCAAGGGAGCGTTGCACTTCAGTTCCAACATCTGTCAGAACCGGCTTCATAGCCTGGAAAATCTGTCTGGCGTATTTGCTGACAGGAGCGCCTCGTTTTAGTTTCTCCGCCTTTTCGAAACCCAGTTTAAAGACTTCCGAGATGATTTTTGTAAAGTTGTTTCCCCCTATGGGGATGCATCTTTGCCAGACGCTTGATTTCGTGCAGACGACGAGGTTTGTATTATCCGCGCCCATATCGAGTAAAACGATTGCGTTTTTGTCGGCGTCATCGAGGTCTTTTCTGTCGAATACTGCGTAGTTATACATAGCGATAGGGGCCATTTGTACTACGGAGATTCTGATGTTTTCAGCGGAGAAGTTTTCGAGATATTTGCCGACTATCTCGTTTTTTATTGCGAAGATTCCGACTTCGATGTCGGGACTGTCTTTTTTCGTCATAAGCTGCCAGTCCCATTCGACCTCGTTGATATCGAAAGGTATTTGCTGAACGGCCTCGAATTTGACAATTTCCGGCACGCGTTTCGGTTCCACCGGCGGCAGCTTGATGAATCTTGCGAAACTTGTCTGTCCCGGAACGGAAATAGCAATCGGGTCTTTCGACAGGTCGTTTCTTTTGGCAAAAGTGCCCAGCGAATTTCGTATAATCTGGTTTCTTTCCTCGTCCGTGATGCTTTCAACTGACAGAATCTTCGGGTACTCAATATAATCGAGGCCGATTACTTCGATATTTTCGCCGGCCTGGCGGAGACGCAGCGCCTTCAGCGAGTTATTTCCAATATCAATAGCCCATACCGATTTTACTGCCGCCATTTTTATCAGCTACTCCGGCTTTGCAAAATTACCCAAAATCGCTTACACTCCAAATTTAGCCAAAAAATCAAGATTTTCAAGTATAACATATTATGAAAACATTTGCCATAGATACTCTCGGCTGTAAGGTAAATCAGTACGAATCTCAGCAGATAATTCGCTTCCTTACCGATTGCAACTTATTATACGTTCAAAACTTCGGGCAGGCTGAAATTATTATTATTCATACCTGCTGCGTTACACATATAGCATCGGCAAAAAGCAGGCAGCTTGTGCGAAAAGCACAAAAACAAAACCCAAAAGCCAAAATAATCGTATCCGGCTGCCTCGTAAGCTCCGACCCGGCAGAGCTTAATAATCTCGATAGTAAACTGCTTTTTGCCGCTGATTTAAAGGGATTATTTTCGCTTTTAAAACAGGAATTAACATCCGCTGGTGTGGATTGTAAGTCTTTAGAAGACAATATGTTATCGAAGACAGGCACGATAGAAAAATTCTGCGGACAAACAAGAGCATTCCTGAAAATTCAGGATGGATGCGATGGCTTCTGCTCCTACTGCATCATCCCTAAAACCAGACCTGATATAACCTTCAAGCCAATAGAGAGAGTCTTGAGTGAGGCACAACGCCTTGTCTATGCAGGCCATAAAGAAATTGTCCTGACCGGAATTTTTCTCGGAGCCTACGGCCAAACCAGCGTCCGACGAAAAGACTGGCCTGAAGGAACCGAAAACAGTCTCGCTAATCTGCTCGAAAAAGTAGCGCAAGTGCCTAACCTTAAACGAATTAGATTAAGCTCATTGGAGCCGGCTGATGTTACAGATAGGCTTTTGGACGTTATGAAGAATAACCATAACATTATGCCTCACCTGCATTTATCGCTGCAGTCAGGGTCGGAAAAAATCCTTAAAAAAATGAACAGACAATACACCGTTAAAGATTTTCTTAACACTATTGAAAATATAAATTTACAGTTAGACAGACCCGCGATAACCACAGATATAATCGTCGGATTTCCCGGCGAAACAATACAGGATTTTGCGCAAAGCCTTTCAGTAGCCAAACTTGCGGGATTTTCAAAAATTCATATCTTCCCATACAGTAAAAGAAGCGGCACAGCCGCGGCGAAACTGGCGGAAAGTATAGATAAAAAGGTTATAACAAACAGGACACTCGCGCTTAGAAACTTTG
>JBAVNP010000216.1:0-11316 GCA_049691175.1 Sedimentisphaerales bacterium | reverse complement strand
TTCCAAAGCTTAAAAGGGTGGAGCTTATAATTTCTCTTGGTTTTTCTGCTGATGAAGAAATCCCGCATAAACACAGAAAAAGTATAGATGAAATATTAAGCTACAATAAATATAGTTGATGTTTAAGATAAAAAATGAGACGCCGCTTGCGGCGTCTCCCCCCGGCACAGGTCCGGGGGCTAAACACGAAATAAGTTGAATATTAATCAGGAGGTCCTTCGCCTTTTGCGAGTTCGTATAGGCCGTGGCCGCTGTCGCGGAGCTTGCCCTGCCTGCATAACTCCACCCAAACCTCCGGCGGAAACTGATTAGGCGGTCTTATCGCAAAAATGCCCGTATGGCCCGCAGAAAAGACGCCTTTGCCAAGGCGCGAATCGTCATCCAGCGCAGTGAGTTTGAGACGTTTTTTGAACGCCTTTAGCGCACTTTTTAGTATCTCCGGCGTTATGCCGCCGGGGGCTTGCTGCTGCGGTTGGTTCTCTGTCATCTTTGTCTCCAATCTTTCCTGTAGTTTATCGAGGCGATAGTCCCATAGCAAGAGATTGTTTGACAAAGATTAATAATGTGGTATAAGTAATGTAATACAAAAGATTAGAAAGTCTTTAAGGCCGCAGAGAAAGATAACTAACCTTTGCGGCTTTTTTGTTTGGTAATTTACCTATAGGAGTAATAATGGGAAAAACGCTGAAAACTTCGGCTGAAAACCGGAAATGTATGTTTCCGAACTGCACGCATACCTTAAGCATCTATAACCATGAAGATTACTGCCATGTGCATCTGGATAAAATGCCACAGGACAAAAAACATAAGGTTTTAACTCCTGTTGCATAAACCGGCAGTATGTCATTGCAAGCCGCTTTGCGGCTAAACTGTCTCACCAGCCCCTAAACGACCGTTATCTATTCACCATCCGCTGCCACAGAGAATTTTAAATAATTTTTTAAAATTTCTCTTGCTTTTTATTTAAAATATGGTAAAATACCTATATAGTTAGTTGAAAATTTAATATTTCATCCCGATGAGATAGCTGAAGCCCCGATGGGATAGTTTCACATCCCACAGGGCAAACATCTCACAGGACAAGTATTTAAAATTGTAATTTCTTCTAATAAAAGAAGTTGCGGCGGTTTCCAGCCACAAGATTCAAGTCATAATTCACAAACTAAAATCACAAAATCAAATAACAGACTAATTATATCCTAAATTTATCATTTTTTTCATAGAAGGAGAAATACCTTGAAATTCGACATTCACATTAAAAGTAAATAGTTATCGGTTATCGGTTAAACAGCAGGAGATAAAGATGTATTTAAAATTGAACAAGAGTTAACAGTGAACAGTTATCGGTTATCAGTTAAATGGCAGGAGATAAGACAATGCATCACAATCTTAACATCAGATTTTATGTTCCAAACCTATTAGAAAAATTTGGAATTGTAATTTTACTTTGGCTGAGAAAAAAGATTTACAGTTATCCGTTCCGGAAAATAAAACTGACGCAAAATAAATTCGCAATCGTTGACCCGGAAGACTATGAGAAATTAAACATATACAAGTGGTACGCAGTTAACGGGGGCGAAACTTTCTATGCTGTAAGATTAACATATATTTTTAAAATTTTGCCTGGAAAAGGGCCGGAGCCTCGCAAAATAAGGACCACTGTAAAGATGCACCGGCAAATAATGCGACCGGCAAATAGAGAATACGTTCACCATTGTAATCACAAAGGCCTCGATAACCGCAGAGAAAATCTGCGATGCGTTACGCCGGAAGAAAACAGCTGGGACCGAATAATCAATAAAGATGGATGCAGTTCTCAATATATCGGCGTTCGCTACAACGAATACAATAAAAAATGGCAGGCAAGAATCAGCGTAAAAGGGAAAAAAATTCACTTAGGTTATTTCGACTCTGAAATAGAAGCGGCAAAGGCTTACGATGAGGCAGCGAGGAAATACAGGGGGGAATTTGCGGTTCTTAACTTCAGCGGGTAAAAATACCGCTCATTAACATTCGCGGCTCTGAACTCCGCCAAGGTATTGGCGGGGCTAAATATTATATTGAAGAATCTTTTTCAATGACTTTTTGGCGCTGGGATTTTCTGAAATCTGCGAGCCTGGCGGCGA
The DNA here is from genome assembly GCA_049691175.1 of Sedimentisphaerales bacterium. GTDB lineage: Bacteria > Planctomycetota > Phycisphaerae > Sedimentisphaerales > UBA12454 > JAPLMW01. Next base: position 9,190 of record JBAVNP010000216.1, on the reverse strand, counting down.
GCTTTTCATCGCCGAGTGCGAGAATCTGAACCGCGAAAATTGCGGCATTGACCGCCCCTGCTTTTCCTATCGCCATAGAGGCAACCGGTATGCCGGGCGGCATTTGAACGGTGCTTAAGAGCGCATCAATTCCCGCAGGCGACTGGTCGGCGGCAAGCGGAACGCCGATAATCGGCAGAGTAGTCCTGGCGGCAAGGGCACCGGCCAGATGAGCGGCCATACCGGCGGCGGCGATTATGACCTTAATGCCGCTTTTGGCGGCGGACTGGGCAAATTCATCGGCGATATCCGGTGTGCGATGAGCCGAAATGATGCGAACAACCGGCTCAATGCCGAATTCCTTAAGTTTATCAATACAAGTCTTCATTACAGGCATATCACTGTCTGAACCCATTACAACCGCTATGGTTTTGTCAATTTGAGCCATTGTATTTCCTGAAATTAAGGTTAAAATTGTTCAGATAATATAATATCCTCAAACCTGAAACTTTGCAAGCCCGCCGTAAGCGGACAGGTAAGGAGATGATTATTATGGCAGCAAGAAAACCAGTCGTGGCCGGGCAGTTTTACCCGGGCAGCGAAAAAGAATGCAGAGCGGAAATCGCGGATTGCCTTGCCAATCGCCCTATTACCGGCAAACTACCCGACAAAATCGTCGCTGGAATCGTGCCGCACGCAGGCTGGACGTTCAGCGGGGATTTGGCGGCAATGGTTTTTGCCGCAATCGAAAAAGCCAATAAAGAAGTCGATACATTCGTTATCTTCGGCGCGGTGCATAGTTATTCTGATTCTTCTGCCGCAGTTTATGATAAGGGAAGCTGGCAGACGCCGATGGGTGAAATAAAAATAGATGAGGAGCTGGCAGCGGCAATTATCAGGAAAAACAAATCCGCAAAACCGAACCCCGAAGCTCACGGATACGAACATAGCATCGAAGTGCAGGTGCCTTTTATTCAGTATCTTTTCAAGGATACCAAAATCGTGCCGATACTGGCGCCGCCGGCGGAAGCTGTAATAGCTGTCGGAGGCACTGTCGGCGAATGTATAAAAGCGGCGGGCGATAAAAAAATCGTCTGCATAGGCTCAACAGACTTGACGCACTACGGGCCGCGATACGGATTTAATCCGAAAGGCAGCGGACCAAACGGAATCGAATGGGCGAAAAACGTTAACGATAAAGCGTTTATCAGTCTTGCGGTCGAAATGAAGGCTGAACGGGTATTAACCGAATCTATGGAAAATCAGAATGCCTGCGGGCCGGGGGCTGTAGCGGCGACAATAGCTGCCGCTAAGGCACTTGGCAAGATTAAAGGCGTTTTATTGTCCCATACGCACAGTAATGAGGTTATGGAGATAAAATTAGGGCGGAGCAGCGAAGAAAGCGTCGGATACGCGGCAATAGTATATTGAAAATTGAAAATTTAAGATTGAAGATTTGAAATTTTAAAATCTACTTCTTCTCTTGCGCAACAGTGCCGGCAGATTTCTCTCTGGCTGCTTTTTTTGACATTTTCAAATGATTTAAACCTGTACATGCCGTAAAACACGAACCGCCAAAAAACGAAACTGAGCCCGTGAAAAGACATACAATCAAAAAGACCGTCGCAAAACTAAATAATTCAACTGCAGACAAGCGGTAGGAGAGCCATTTTTCATATCGAATTTGACCTGAAATGCCGCGGTGTTTAAGTGCGAACCAAAAAGTAACTATGCTTTGAAAATGTCTGAAAAGGATTGCTACTTCCAATAAAACAAGCCCGCCGCAGATAAATCGGTACGGGAGCAGGAAATCTTTTTCATTACGTGAGAAAAACCACAAAACCACAATAACTATGGTTGAAATAATAATTCCGCGCATAAACTTTGGGCTGAACATACTGAGCGCATCGATATCAGGCTGAAATTGCGGCGTTAGTTCGTAACTACCTTCGAAAATAAGATGTTCACAACCTCCCGCTTTGTAGTAATGCGCTCCGAGTATCGTAAGATAGTAATCAGAAAAATATAACACGAGCCAAAGAGGCAGGATAATCCAAAGTTTCTGGAATATTATCTCTTCAAACATTCTCTTATATGACCGATAATTTTATTCGACGCGGATTGAGTTAATAACGATGGTTTCGGTGGGGACATCGCCGGGGCCGGTCGGGATATTAGCAATCGCATCGACAATATCCATTCCCTCGACAACTTTGCCGAAGACGGCGTAGCCGGCGTCGCGGACGCCATAATTTAAAAAGTCATTATTCGCGTGATTGATAAAAAACTGCGAATCGGCGCTATCGGGGTCAGGTTTTCTGGCCATCGCAATTGTGCCGCGGTCGTTCTTTAAACCATTCTTTGCCTCGTTAATAATCGGCGGCCGGACAGGTTTTTCGCGCATATCGGCAGTCATACCGCCGCCCTGAATCATAAAACCCTTTATGACACGATGAAAAATCGTGCCGTCATAAAACTTGTCCTGAATATACTGGAGGAAATTTTTGCAGGTAACGGGAGCTTTTTCCTCATTAAGCTCAAGGATAATATCGCCTTTGGTGGTTGAAATCCTGACTTTTGCTGCACCTTTTGTCGCATTGTCGGTTACAGCAGGCTTAGCTTCGCTATTCTGTTTTTTCATCGTATTTTCACTTTCTTTTGTTGATGGCTGTTTGTTTTCCTGGGGCTGTTTATCGCATCCTGCGAAGAAATAAACGGCTGCAATTGTTAAAATAAACAAAAGATTTTTTGGCATTATTTTATCCCTTAAACAATATAGCAAAATAGAGTTATACCAGTTTTCCTGTATTAAGCAAGCTTTTTGACCTTGATAAACCACCTCTGCCTGATATACTTCCTAACAAAATCCTAACAAACCGTTAACCCTTCAGGAGCAGGACGGCTATGGAAGGCAAAGTAATAGTAGAGATGATTTTCACGATAGTCGGGGGTCTGGGGATATTCCTCTTTGGAATGATGAGCATATCTGAGGGTATGCAGGCCGTTGCCGGTGAGCGGCTGCGAAAGCTCATCAACGCAGTAACAAACAACCGATTTATCGCCTGCGGCATAGGTACACTTGTTACCTCAATTATTCAGTCAAGCTCGGTTACTACGGTAATTGTTGTGGGGATGGTAAACGCCGGTATTATGACCCTTATGCAGGCAATTGGTGTTATTTTAGGGGCTGATATCGGAACAACAGTAACGGCGTGGATTCTGGTTATAAATATCGGCGCATACGGTCTGCCGATATTAGGCGTTTCAGCGATGGTTTATCTGTTCACAAAGAGGGAGAAAATTCGCTTTACTGCGATGGCGATTATGGGCCTTGGTATGGTATTTTTCGGGCTGGAGTTGATGAAAAACGGCTTTGCACCCTTAAAAGAAATGCCGGAATTTATTGCGTGGTTTTCGCGATTTTCGCCTGATTCGTATTTTGGCGTGATGAAATGTGTTCTTGTCGGCAGTATTATTACTGGAATAGTGCAGTCATCGTCAGCAACGGTCGGAATCACAATGGGGCTGGCATTTAACGGGATTATAGATTATCCGACGGCGGCGGCGCTGGTTCTGGGCGAAAATATCGGCACAACAGTAACGGCACTATTGGCTTCCATAGGCACTTCACCAAACGCCAGAAGAGCAGCGGTCGCTCATTCGCTAATAAAAATTATAGGCGTAATATGGATAAGCCTGCTGTTTATTCCATATACCAAAGGTGTTGAGTTGTTTATTCAGTGGCGCGGCGGTACAGATGTAGCAACAGCCGTGATAATAAATGACAAAACCACCTTTCCACATATGATGGAAGCTATAGCGATTACACACACGTTATTTAACGTTTTCAACATTATTGTGTTTATGCCATTCGTGCGACACCTGGCAAACCTGCTTAACTATATCATCCCCGAAAAGGCCAAATATGAAAGACCACGACTTACCGCACTGGACATCAGGCTATTCGAGGCGCCGGCACTGGGCATTCAGCAATCACAACAGGAAATCGTCAGAATGGCTGATGCGGTTTCCGATATGATGACGAAACTGAAAGAAATAATTACTTTTGGCGGTGGAACAAAGGAAAAACAGGAGTATATCTTCCAGCAGGAAAGAGAACTCGACGTTATGCAAAAAGAAATCGTCGAATTCGTGAGCCGTATGATGACAGGCATTATTCCGTTCGATGTCGCGGAGTTGGGAAGAAGACAGATGCGAATGGCCGACGAATACGAATCGGTGAGCGATTATATTACAAATATTCTCAAGCTAAACCTGAAACTTCGGGATGCGAAACAACATATTACCGAAGAAGGGAAGAAAGCAATTCTCGACCTGCACGCCCAGGTAACAGATTATATTTCGTTCATAAACGACGCCGTCAAAACAGCAAACGGCGACACCCTGACCGAAGCCGACGGCAAGGGGAGATTTATCACAAGTCTTATGAAAAAATACCGAGCGGAACATATCGCAAGAGTCGAAAGCGGTAAGGCTACAGCATTAAAAAGCCTTATATTTACCGATATACTCAATTCATACAGGCGAATTAAAGACCACGGCCTGAATATTGCTGAGGTATTGGCGGGGGAAAAATAATTGAAGATTGAAGATTGAAGATTTTTTAAGAAAACATCCGACGATTGCGGTTCTATCTCTATCACTCAGGAACCACGAACAGACAAGCAAGTCATATCGAAAAGAAAAAAATTGCTCTAAATTGGAACTACGGTAAAATAATTAAATAAAACCCCGTGCTAACGCTTGGGGCTCTGAATAATAATGATAACAATAATCGACTACAAAGCCGGAAACCTGACAAGTGTCCAATTAGCCTTCGAATACATCGGATGCGAGGTTAAAATCACCGATAAGGCCCAGGAGATTCTACAGGCGGAAAAAATAGTTTTTCCGGGCGTCGGGGCGGCAAAAGCCGCAATGGATAACCTAAAAAAATTAAAGATAATCGACACCATTCAAAAGGTAATAGCTGACGGCGTTCCTTTTTTAGGCATCTGTATTGGTATGCAGGTACTATTCGAGAGCAGCGAAGAAGACGGCGGGACAGAATGCTTAGACATACTGGCAGGCAGCGTAAAAAAGTTCAAAACTACCGATAAATTCTGCAAAATTCCGCAGATGGGCTGGAATGCGGTAAAAATTGTAAAACCGCATCCTGTTTTTGCCGGTATTGAAAACCAGAGCGAATTCTATTTTGTGCACAGTTTTTATCCGGCGCCGGCGAAAAAAGAAATAATCATCGGGCAGACCGAATACGCGGACGCTGTTTTCGCAAGCGCGGCGGGAAAGGGAAATCTTGTCGCGGTGCAATTTCACCCGGAAAGGTCGGGCAGAATCGGTCTGAAACTGCTTGAAAACTTCAGTAAGTGGGATGGGATATGCTGACGAAAAGAATAATACCATGTTTGGATGTCAGAGCCCGCAAGGTAACCAAAGGCGTTAAATTCCAGAATAATATCGACCTCGGCGACCCTGTTGAAATGGCTGTCGCTTATAGCGACGGCGGGTGCGACGAGTTGGTTTTTTATGATATAACCGCCTCAGCAGAGGAAAGAGAGATAGACATTGATATGGTTCGCCAAGTCGCAAAAGCAGTGCATATACCGTTTGCGGTCGGAGGCGGGATAAAAAATATCGAAGATATGAGAAAAGTGCTCCTTGCGGGGGCGGAAAAGGTGAGCGTAAATTCTCTTGCGGTGCAAAATCCGGATATTATCGCCCAAGGAGCAAAACTGTTCGGCTCACAGTGTATTGTATTGGGAATGGACCCTGTGAAGGTCGAAAAGAGCAGCAAATTTCCGAGCGGATATGAAATAACAATCCAGGGTTTTCGGACAAGAACGGGGCTTGACGCCCTGCAGTGGGCTAAAGAAGCTGAACAGTCAGGCGCGGGCGAAATAGTAGTAAACAGCGTCGATGCCGACGGAACAAGACAGGGTTTTGAAATTAACCTTACAAGACTGATTGCGGAAAACGTCGGGATACCCGTGGTAGCAAGCGGCGGCGGCGGAACGTGTCAGCACCTGATTGACGTTTTTGCCAACGGAAAGGCAGACGCGGCAATCATAGCGAGTATGATTCATACAAAAATGTTTACAATCAGGCAAATAAAAGATAAACTTATCGAGGCAGGAATACCAATAAGGCGAAAATGGTAAAATAAACGGGAGTTTTTTATGAATGCCATCAACAAGACCATAAGCGTAATCGAGCCTGTAAACGAGGCTATAGAAAGAACAAAAACCATTTTGTTTAGACCATTTAATCTTGAGAAGTGGTTTATAATCGGTTTTTGCGCGTGGCTTGCAGGACTGCTTGAAGGCAGTGGCGGCGGCGGGGGTTACGGCGGAGGTCACGGCCACGATGGAGAATCACAAATACCGGCTCAGGCGATTGAGTTCTGCAGGATTCATATAGTATTCATAATTTTTGCCGTTATTGCGGCTGTTACCATAATTGCCGCTGTTATACTTGTTCTCCTGTGGCTCAGCAGCAGAGGCAAATTTATGTTCCTTGATTGTCTTGCAAAAAACAAAGGTCATATAATAGAGCCGTGGAAAACATTCAAAAAACAAGCTAATGGACTTTTGGGGTTTCGAGCGCTCTTAATTGCGGCGGCTATGATATGTATGATACCTTTGGGCATTCTGACAGTCTGGTTTTTTGCGCTTCTCAAATCCGGAGATACCGGCGTCATAATCGCCGCTGCGATGTTTTTTGTCGTAATGCTAGTCATCATTATAGCAGTATCTTTCTTCGGCACTGTTGGGGCACTGACCTTCGATTTCGTCGTGCCGATAATGTATCTGCAGAGAACCGGAATATTTACAGCGTGGGGGAAATTTTTGCCGATGCTGTGGCAGAATTTCTGGAAGATTATGCTCTACCTGCTTTTCAAGGTCGTAATACTGCTGTGCCTCGGGGCAATCACGGCGGCAATGGTATTGATAGGCTGCTGCTTCTGCTGCATAAGCGCCGTATTGTTTATTCCTTACATAGGGACGGTGGTATTACTGCCGCTGTCGAGTTTTTACAGGCTTTATACGCTATGTTATTTTCGACAGTTCGGCAGTGAATATGACGTTTTTGCCGCTGCTGTATAAAATAAATTTAATCAGGCTGCTGCCTTAAAAGCCGCAAGATGGCAGTTCCAAACCGCTTAGGCACTCGCGATTCCCGGGAATTCAGAGTATCGGCGGCTGTTATCATATTGCCGTTAATTTCAAGCGTGGTACCCTTCCACTCGGCTCCGGCCCTAATAAGCTTGCTGCGTTCAGAGGCAAGAGATGTAACATTTCTTCCTTTGACAATGCCGGCATTTGCAAATATGGCAGGGGCAGTAGAAATCGCGGCAAGTATTTTATTTTTTTCGTTCGCCTGACGCACAAGATTCAATATATTCTTATCGTTAAAATAATTTCTTGCGCTTACCGGAACATCGGCAAAAACAAAAGCGTCATAATCGTCAACTTTCACATCCTTGAACAACACCGTCGCGGTTATGGAATTTCTGCCTATGCCGTTTATTTCGCCAACAACCGAACTGGCAACAACCGGCTGAATACCCGCTATTTGAAACGTATCCTCAATATCAAAATACTCCGTATCATCGAAATACTTATCCAGCACAAAAATAACAACACGTTTGTTGCGAATATCCGATGACGGTTTAACCGGCGGAGGCGATACAACAGGAGCAGGTGCGACAACCGGCTCAAGAGACGGTCTTGCAGCCGGATAGCCTACAGCAATCAGATATAACGGCTCAAGGTTTTCGGGAAGCTTACAGATTCCGGCGACCGATTTGGGTTCAAATACGCCGATAGGAACCGAACCAAGACCGAGAGAGACCGCCTGCAAATGGATATTCTGAGCAATGTGGCCGGCTTCGAGATATGCAAATTTTTCGCCTCTGCCGCGGTACCTGGCTTCAAGCTTTATTACCGAGCCGGAAATTACAAAAACGCAGGGCGAATTCTGCACTACCCTCTGTCCAAAAGACGCCGCAGAAAGTATCGGCCTGACATCGCCGCTAACTTTCTTTTCAAGAGCGTTGTCCTGTGGGGAATAAAGATAAAGGCCGTCAGGCAGAGCAACATATAACTGCATCGGATACAAATCGCCTGCCGAAGGAGCGGCCCTTAAGCCCCTGTTGGGGTCCGTTATACCCTGCGCCGACCAGCATAACTGGCTTATCTGATTTACCTTCAAAAGTTCGGCGGTAAACTGGTGAATGTTTCTGCGATTTTTAATCGCCTGCTCAAGAGAAATGCCCCCACTCAAATCCGGCTCCGGCAGCCTTATCACCGTTACAACAGGGGTGACAGGGGCGACCTGCGAAAAAAGATTTGCCGAAAAACAAACCACTAAAACGAAAATTATTAAGGTCTTTTTCATTTTCATCGCCTTTCGAAAATCAGTCCTCATCTTTTTCAATTACGGTAACTTCGCCGGTCTGCTTATGCTTATATATAAGATGCAGATTGCGAATGTAAATAGCCGAGTTAAGCACAAACCCAAGTATAAAGATAGGGTCCTTTTTGTGAATGCTGTAAGCAAGCAATATAAAACTGCCCACCAGGGACAAATACCAGAAGGCTATCGGCACGTGAGATTTCTTTTTGTACTCGCTGACAAGCCACTGCAGAATAAATCTGCCGCCGAAAGTAAACTGGCCAGCAAAACCGACTATCGACCACACAGGGTCCTGCGAAATCATCTTTATCAAAGATTCAATCATATACTTCTCCTGAAAAATAAATTAAGTAGTCTATGATAACCAAATATGATATAAAAACAACATTTACCCGCTCGGGGCGGGTTTCCCAAGAACCGATACTATGAAAACAGGCAAAGACCAGAAATTCTTTACAATTATCCTGATATTTTACTGGGTGGGTATATTTATCGCCACACATATTCCCGTACCCAGCTGGACCAGAGAGATGGGCATGAGCGATAAAACTATGCACTTTTTCGCCTATATGATACTGGTGACTCTATTGTGGCTCAGCAGAAGTTTTGACAAAAAGGCTAACTGGAAAGAACTGCATCCCTGGCTGTTGTCGACAATTGTTATACTTTACGGCCTTGCGGATGAATTATCACAACATTTTATGAATCGCTCGACGGATATAAGTGATTTTGCGGCCAATATACTTGGTTTGGCTGCCGCAATGGCGATAGTTAC
>JBAVNP010000215.1:0-1618 GCA_049691175.1 Sedimentisphaerales bacterium | reverse complement strand
GTACTGCTTTTTTGTCCCATGGCGGCTCTTCTGAAAATTACAAGCTCCTCGGTAACAATGAAACTCAGGGCGAGAAAGTACCTTTGCTTACGGTTGATGATATCGCCCGAGCTCATGGCATTGAGAGTGTCGATATAATCAAGATGGATGTTGAAGGCCACGAATTAAAAGCTCTCGCTGGTGCGGAAAAAATTATTTCAAAGGGCTCTCCCATTATCTTTTATGAAGTAAAGCATGGCAATGACTTACATCCTGAGTTGATCGGTGCCTTCAAAGACCTTGGCTATGATTCTTATTTTACTCTACCTGATGCAAAAACACTAATCAAATTCAATAATGACACTCATCTTGACGAATATTTGCTGAATATGGTCGCTGTTCGTCCGGAATCACTCAGCCGATTCAATGAGTTGGTTAATATAGAACAATCGCTTGAGCAAGTTCGCATATAAGAACCGAATGAAAGAATAATCGCCAGCGGTTATAATTGGGGACGAGTTGACGACATGAGTTATTGCATCGTAAGAACTTTTAAAGCAGATTTGTGCAATCCAGCGGCTAATAAATATGAGCAACCTTGAATACTTAGAGCGGTTTAATCAATTCTTCGTAAACAGATGGAAAAAATTAGGCACTTTCTGAATAACAGCGGGTTATAGCCCCTGTTTTGGATAATCAAACGGCCAATGCGAACATACCGTGCTGCTTTACGCAGATTACCTTAAAAACAAACTATGAATTATGGGGGCTAAAATGACTACCGAATTTTCTGGAAATCCGGCGAAAAATATTTATACTTAGCCTTCTTTAATAGACCAAAGTATCTCAATTAGGACACAGGCTAAAAATGGAGCTGATAAAACAGATTAAAGAAGCCGAAAACAAGGCAAAAAAGCTGGTTGAAGATGCGCAAAAATACACTTCCGAGGCAGTTGAAAATACCAAGCAGGAAAGAAAACAGCAGCTCGAACAGGCTGCCCGGCAACGGAAAGAGGCTATAACTGGGGCGGAATCTGCGGGCGAAAAAACCGGCCTTGCTGAGGCCGAGCAATTAAGAAAAAAATCAGCCCAGATAAAACAGCAGCTTGAGCAAAAGGCCACGGCAAAAACGGATACAGCGGTAAAAACGATAATTGATTTTATAAAAAACCAGGGTTGATAAATATTTTCATATAACCGATGGCTATAGCACAAATGAAAAAAGTTATAATCGCCAGTTTCAGAGATGAAGCGGGCGAACTCCTCGAAGCGATTCAGCAGGCCGGCATAATGCAGGTGCTCGATGCTCAGCGTGCCGTCATCAGTAAAGACCGGCCTGAACTGCAAAGCTTCGCAGAGCGGCCGCCCTCGGCTTCGCCGCGAGGCGAGCGACAGATTGAGGAAAAACTGGAAAAACTGGAACAGGCTGTCGATTTTCTGAATATATACGCCGAGAAAAAAACCGGCCTGGCTGCGGCACTTGCGCCGAAAGCCGTTATCGACCAGAACCATTTCGTAAAAATTGTAAGCGGCGCAAACGCGATGGACAGGCTCGAATCCTGCCAGCAATCACAGAAAAAGATACATAACCTTACGACAGAGATTGAAAATTTCTCGGCACAAATACAGCATCTTGGGC
>JBAVNP010000214.1:0-3903 GCA_049691175.1 Sedimentisphaerales bacterium | reverse complement strand
GTCTGATACGGTTCGGACTGGCGGCGGTAAAAGGTGTCGGCGAAAAAGCCGTCGAGCAGATTATTATTTCGAGGGAAAGGGTCGGCCAATTCCACAGTTTATTCCACTTCTGCGAAAATGTCGATTTGCGTCTTGTCAATAAACAGGTAATCGAATCGCTGATAAAAGCGGGGGCATTCGATAAGCTCGGCGGAAGCAGAGCGCAAATGATAGCGGCACTCGAAACGGTTATGAAGGCAGGGGCAAATATGCAGACCGACCGCGCCAGCGGCCAATTGGGCCTGTTCGAATCGCCTGAAACGAAAAAGGAATACGAAAAAGACCACCTGAAACTGCCCGATGTGCCTGCCTGGCCTGAGGCACAAATGCTGGCGTATGAAAAAGAAGTGCTGGGTCTTTATGTTACGAAAAATCCGCTGAGTAAATATGCCGATACTATCAGCGTTTACGGCACGGCCAATACCTCACAGCTTACCGAAGACAGGGAGGGACAAACGGTCGTTATCGGCGGAATGATTCAGAAAATCCGCAATATTGTAACCCGCAACGGCAGAAACGCGGGGGCAAAGATGGCTGTTTTTACGCTTGAGGATTTGCAGGGAAACTGCGAAGTTGTTATGTGGTCGGACTGCTATGTGATGTTCGGCAGTATTTTAGCGGTTGATAAAGTTTTATTTGTGAAAGGCAGGCTTGATTTTACGCGTGAGATGCCGCAGATTATTTGTGATGAGCTAATTGAGCTTGACCGAGCCAGTCTGAAACTCGCAGCGAATATAAATATCCTTTTATCGGAAGAAGAAGTAACGAAAGAAAAGATTGCGCAGATAAAAAGCGTTTGCTCTGCCCATCGAGGCAGAAGTCCTGTTTATGTAACGGTCAAAACAAATAAAGGTCTTACGGTAAAAACAGCCGTGGGCAAAACATTGGCGGTCAATCCTTCAACCGATTTCTGCCGACAGATGGAAAACCTCGTCGGCGTACAGAATTTTCAGCTATCGCGATAACAAAAAAGGCAGCGAAAAAATCGCTGCCTTTTGGACGGGTGAGTGACGGGGCTTGAACCCGCGACCCCTAGAACCACAATCTAGTGCTCTAGCCAACTGAGCTACACCCACCGTTATACATCGTATCTCGTTTATCGGTTGCGATGCTCGTTTCGTCTATCCGTATTACGTTGAACGTAACCGTGACGAGCTGCGCAACCGCAACCGATTAACGTAACCTTTAATTTCTAACTGCTGCCTGGGCCGCTGCAAGTCTTGCAATCGGCACCCTGAAAGGCGAGCAGGATACATAATCCATACCAACTCTATGGCAAAATTCAATACTTGCCGGTTCGCCGCCGTGTTCGCCGCAAATACCGACTTCGAGGTTTTTGCGGGTTTTTCTGCCTCGCTCGATGCCGATTTTAATCAGTTCGCCGATGCCAATCTGGTCGATACTCTGGAACGGGTCGCCGGGCAGAATACCCTTGCTGATATAGTCCGGCACAAATCCGCCGATATCGTCGCGCGAAAAACCAAAGCCCATCTGCGTAAGGTCGTTTGTGCCGTAAGAGAAAAATTCAGCGACTTTTGCAATTTCACCGGCAACAAGAGCGGCTCTCGGAATTTCAATCATCGTGCCGAACATATGACGAATCTTTTTAACGCCAGTCTTTTTGATAACCTCGGCGTAAACTTCCTTTGCAATCTGAAGCTGGAATTCAATTTCCTTCACATCGCAGACAACCGGAATCATTATTTCCGGATACGGTTTTTTGCCGGCCTTTATCAATTCAGCGGCGGATTCAAAAATAGCCTTTATCTGCATTCTGCTTACTTCCGGATAGGTGATGCCGAGACGGACGCCGCGATGACCCATCATCGGATTCGACTCATGCAGAGAATCAGCACGTTTATTGAACTCATCGGCATTGATATTAAGCTCTTTCGCCAGAGCTGCTCGCTTTTGTGCATCTTGCGGCACAAACTCATGCAGCGGCGGGTCAAGCAGACGAATCACTACCGGCATATTGTCCATTGCCTCGAGCGTCGCCTTTATGTCCTTCTTTACAAACGGATAAAGCTGGTCAAGGGCTTTTTGCCTTTCTTCCTTGGTACTGCTCATAATCATTTTGCGAAGCAGGAACAGCGGCTCATCGGAGCCTTTGCCGTAAAACATATGTTCCGTCCTGAACAGGCCTATGCCTTCAGCGCCGAACTGTTTTGCGTTTATGGCATCGGCAGGCGTTTCAGCGTTGGTGCGAATGCCAAGTTTCCTGATCTTGTCGCAGACTTTCAGGAATTCATTGAGGATTTTGTTTTCATTTGAAGCGTCCATCATCGGCAACTGGCCTTCATAAACAAGACCCTTTGTGCCGTTGAGAGTAATCCAGTCGCCTTCATTGAGAATTTTGCCGGTAACGTGGAGCTGCTTTTTCGCATAATCGACTTCTATCGCGCTGCAGCCGACGATACAGCACCTGCCCCAGCCTCTTGCAACAAGGGCAGCGTGACTCGTCATTCCTCCGCGAGCAGTCAGAATCGCCTGAGCGGCACGCATACCCTCAACATCTTCCGGGTTTGTCTCTTCACGAACAAGAATAACCTTCTTGCCCTGCTTTGCCCATTCAACCGCATCGGCAGCAGAAAAAACTATCTGCCCTTTTGCACCGCCGGGGCCTGCGGGCAGACCTTTTGCAACGGCCTTGTGCAGTTTTTCCGCAACAGGGTCGATAATCGGATGCAAAAGCTCATCGAGCTGCGATGGCGTAACGCGCATAACGGCCATCTGGGGCGTAATCAGTTTTTCCCTGAGCATATCCACTGCCATTTGCACCGCGGCAGGACCATTGCGTTTGCCGACGCGGCACTGCAGCATAAATAATCTGTGGTTTTCGATTGTAAATTCAATATCGAGCATATCGCGGTAGTGCTTTTCGAGCTTTTTTTGTATCGCATCCAATTCCCTATAAGCGGCGGGCATTTTCTTTTCGAGCGAAATTTCCGTTTTGTTATGCTCGCTCTTCGAAGACTCGTTCACCGGCCCCGGCGTTCTGGTACCGGCGACAACGTCTTCGCCCTGAGCGTTGACAAGATACTCGCCGTAAAATTTGTTTTCGCCGTTGCCGGGATTGCGTGTAAAAGCAACACCTGTCGCGCTTTTTTCGCCCATATTACCGAACACCATCGACTGAACGTTGACGGCTGTGCCCCATTCGTCGGGGATGTGTTCAATTTTCCTATATGATATAGCTCTTTTGCCGTTCCATGATGAGAATACCGCATCGATGCCGCCCCAAAGCTGCTTATTGGCGTCGTCCGGAAATTCTTTCCCGAGCACCTCTTTAATCTTCGCCTTGAACTGTGAACAAAGACTTTTCAAATCGCCGGCGGTCATATCCGTGTCGGTCGTGTAACCTTTCTGCTTTTTGAGCTGGTCCATTAATCTTTCCAGCTGCTTGCGGATTCCCATATCATCAGCAGGTTCAATTCCTGCGGCTTTTTCCATAACAACGTCGCTGTACATCATTAGCAGCCGGCGATACGCATCATAAACGAAACGCTCATCGCCGCTGAGAGCGACAAGGCCGGGGATAGTTTTTTCGGTAAGGCCGACGTTAAGAACCGTCTCCATCATTCCGGGCATACTGCTTCGAGCGCCACTGCGGACGGAAACCAGCAGAGGATTGGCGGCGCCGCCGAATTGCTTGTCCATTATCCGCTCGATGCCGGCAAGGGCTTTTTCGACATCAGCTTTGAGAGTTGCCGGATACTTCTTTTTATTCTTATAAAAATAAGTGCAGACTTCAGTCGTGATAGTGAAGCCCGGAGGCACGGGCACACCGAGGCTTGCCATTTCGGCAAGATTCGCTCCCTTGCCGCCGAGGAGTTCCTTCATTTTCGCGTTACCTTCGGCCTT
>JBAVNP010000213.1:0-3062 GCA_049691175.1 Sedimentisphaerales bacterium | reverse complement strand
GTCTGATACTGCAAAAAAACTCTCTTGCGTAAAAAATCGGCAGTGTTAGAATTATATCTGTATAAAAAAATAAATCCTTTAAATTGAAAGGAATCAAAAATGACTGAGGAGATTATCGGAAAGGTGTCGGATTTCTTTGCGCATCCGGTTGTCGCGGGTATCGAGCTTACGGGTTCTCTGAAAGTCGGCGATAAAATCAAAATCAAAGGCCATACTACCGAGCTTGAAATGACTGTTGGCACAATACAGATAAACAATGCCGATGTTCCAGAGGCCAAAGCAGGCGATTCTATCGGCATAAAAGTGACCGACCGTGTCCGCAAAGGCGATAACGTTTACAGAATCACCGAATAACCTGCTGTTTAGTTGTTTTACTCTCTGATTTGTCGGGAGATTTAAGGCGGGCTTATTGCGATATGCTTCCGTATGGATGTCTTTGTCTGTTTTTGAAGTTGCTGCGTAAACCATAAAAAAAAGCTGCGGGTTACTGACCCGCAGCATTTTGTTACATTAAAATAGTAAAATTTACGGACAGCCTATGTACCACTGTTCTGCAAGGATAGCAAAATCATCGAACTGAACATCGCCGTCGCAGTCAAGGTCTGGCTCGACATATCCTCCTGCAGGGCCGAACCACAGCCAGTCGCCGACGAATTCGCTCAAATCAACAAAATCAACTTTACTGGACAAATCGAAATCGGCACATCTCTGGCAGCATGGTATATTGCCATCAATTGCAAAAGCCAGGTCAATCGGTTGCGGATATAGTGGGTGTTGAGATGGGTACATTAACTTGTTCCACGTCCCGACGTATGGTTCAGAACCCATCGTCCAGACAGCGCCATCATTCCAGTGATTGATTGAGGATTTCCAGCCGAATTCTGCCGGGCTGGTGGGATTCGGATGAGCCTGGACATCGAGCCAGTAAACAATCGGCTTGTTTGGCTCGCCTCGCTGGCAGAAGGCCTCAGTTTTCGGGATATGAAATACATATTTCCAACAGACCTGGTCGCCGGGGAAGACGTACCAATCGATATGGGGGTCCCACCAGCCTTCGTATATTCCCTGTTGTTCGATAGAAACTTCGTATGTGCCGGCCAAAAAGTCTCTGTGCCACAGAACGTCGTTGGGCATACTGTAACCGGTTGGGCTCTGGCTGGCCGGGATATCCGAATGAATACTCAAGGTGAAATTGACGTCATTAGGTCCACCCGGCGGCAGAATATCGTTGTTCCATGAACCCCAGATTGTGATCTCTGTAATTCGCGTTGATTTGTTACATTCAAAATCATCTGCAAGTATCAAAGGTTCTGTTGCCATAACATCCACGCCGTTTTCGCTCAAATCGGGCCTTTGCAGCCATTTTGCAGTGGTAGGATAATTAGGTTCCTCATTAGGTTCAGGCTCGCCTGTAATAATGGTAAATGCCAAATCAACAGAATCCCCCATATAGGGATGTGGCGGAGGATATCTCATTTCGTTCCAGGTAGTGCCATTGTTGGTAGACCACACGGCGTCATCATTCCAGTGCATTTCCGATGTTTTCCAGCCAAACTGAGAACATGGATCATTTGGACCCAATACAACATAGGCATCAAGCCAGTAAATATTTGGTTCAGAGGTGGTGCCTCGCTGTATAAATGCTACGCATGGGTCGATCGTTATTTCATACAGCCAAATCCCATGATCGCCATTCGGAATCGGTGGACCTGAATTCGGGTCCCACCAATATTCACCCGAAGTACCATAGTAAAAGAGTGTTTCGGTGAAATCCGCCGGCGTGAAATCTCTGGACCATAGTAGTGTAGCTGGTTTAGAGTACGTATTACCGGGGTCTGGTCCACCCGGCCCGATTGGGTCGTCGCTGTGAATACTCAAATGGAGTGTTTGAATTTGGCTCTTCATATCATTTTTCCAGGAACCCCATAATTTTACTTTGGTGATTGGACCAGGTGTGGTGCATAGGAAATCATCTGCCAGAACACGGTTAATACCGCCTCTTCGGTCGCAGCGGACATCCATGCCATAAGGAGTCATATCGGGAAGATGTTCCCACTTGGTTGTCTCGATCTGCTGTGGGCCTAACTGAAATGACCAGCCGCCCCAGATACTCCAGGGGCCATTGCCGATTGACTGGAAAGTTTCCCATCTGATATCGCCGGAAGGAAGCCAGCTGTCACGGCAGCCATACTGCGTGGTATTGACATCATAGCCGACAACGGCTACAAAGTGGTCGGTATAGCCATCGCCGTCGGAATCGACAAGAAAAACCATCGGCCGGTTGTTGTTAATTTCATTGGTCAGCACAGCCCAGGTCAATGCCTTTCCGCTAACCGGACTGTATTCAGTATAAGTCGGATTGTAACTTGCGTTTTGCTGGTTTACATAACTGACAAAGGATGGGCCAATATCGGTTGACCAGCTCCAGCCGTAGTGATTGGCACGTGTGCTCTTGGATGTGTCCTGATAATCGCCAATGCAGTCATTAGTATGTGCTAGCCGGCCTTTAGTAATGTAATCATCGGTTTGGAGCGGACCAGGGTCTTCAGGGACAGCATAATCTTCATAATGTTTTTCAGAGCCGGCGGGATTGGGATTGCCTGAATCTCCTCCCGAAGCCATCGCCTGATTTGTATCGTAGGTTTGTGTATTGGCATCGCCGGTGATAAGGTCATCATAGCCGTGGCTATCATAGTATCCTACAACATTGCCTACTGCCGTAGGCCCGCAGCCATGCCGCCAAAGGTAATCCGGCGTCCCGGATATGATTACAGGACTGGAGGGAGGCGCCCCGAGTATAAATTTTTTCTCAGCGTCCATCCTTATGACTTGTAGCGAAGGTGTCGGCCCGGTTGTACTTTGCTGTGGCTCGTCTGCGTATAGACCGGTTGCCATTAAGCAAACCGCAGCAATACAAAAAATTAATAATTTAAATTCCTTCGTCATTTTCCATTCTCCTTGAAACAATTTTTATATTTTTTTAAAACAAAGATATATTTTTAACTATCTGCGGACGCTGCTGCATTCGCGCAGCGGCAGAGTAGCAGACTGGGAAATTCAAC
>JBAVNP010000212.1:0-3921 GCA_049691175.1 Sedimentisphaerales bacterium | reverse complement strand
ACTGTGGTTAAGGGTGTTGCCGACATTAATCAAACCTGAATAACAGGTTAGTTCCTCTCCTCCGGTACGCATAAGCATTAGTGTGTAATCGGCTGCGCTGGTGCTTCCTTTTAATGTTCCATCAATTTGCAATGTCATATTGCTCTTTAAGAAAATCGCACCGCTTAAAAAAGTTTTTCCTGCTCGAAGATGGACTTTACCGCCGGCGGTACAAGCATTAATCGTTGCCTGAATTGCCGCTGTATCTTTAGTTGTGCCGTTTGCCGCGGCACCATAATCCTCTGGATAGAAAACATCCGGCGTATCAGCTGTTGCCGCAACACAAGTATTGCTGACTGCTAATTCAGTTCCGGAAGCGTCTACGGATTTTACAGTAAATGAATATGAAGTGCCGGCAGTTAATCCTGTAACATTATAAAAAAGCTTGGTTGTGTTTCCATCCAGGACACCATTCTTATAAATATTATAACGGGCAATGTTCGAATAGTCAGAAGGCTTACTCCATATCAATGTAATAGTTGTATCATCGTAAGCCATAGGTGGAACCATTAAATTTTGGGGCGCCGACAGGTTAGGTGTATAAACAAGCAGCCAGTTGTTTGCAAACTGGGAAAATTCGTAGAAATTGATTCTGCAGTTGCCGTCCAAATCGATGCCGGTAGTTTGATTGCAATCACCCACCAGCCAATAATCAAAAAAATAAGCAAGGTCATTTATATCTACTGTATTATCATCTGTAAAATCGCCGTAGAGACCATCGGCAAAAAGGCAGGAGGCAAAACAAGATAATAAAACCATCCCTGTGAAAAGTATTCTTCTCATACCAACCACCTCCGAACAGTATTGAAAAACTTATTATACCAAAAATCCTTGCTTTTTGTAATAAAAAAGGGCTGTCTATTGATAGACAGCCCTTAAATGCCCTAAAATCGAAAGTTTACGGCTTCGGATTGCAATTTTTAAAGTTCAAACCGGATGTTGAATTAGGGTCAATCATCCAGGCTTCAGGACTGTTTGTAATAGTAATGGTATCAAAAGTACTGTTTGTGCAATATTTTATATACGCTCCCACAGATTTGGCGTCATCTATTGAAATATTGCTGAAAGAAAGATTCATATGCGGCAATTCAGACAGGCCGTTAATATAAATGCCGTACTTTTTGGGATTGATACAAGTAATATTCTTTACTGTGATATTCTTAAACCGCCCCGGCCCCGCCGAAGGATAATTGGAGGGAGGATAAGAGCTATCAAAGTATATTGCTGCGTCTTTTGCGATATTCTTAATTATAATATCCCTGCAAAGAACGTCCCTTGCCCCGCCGCCGTGGGATTTATTAGTTTTAAAACGAAGCCCTCTGTCGGTTCCGTCAAAAACACAGTCTTCCACCAAAACATTCTGTATCCAGGCTCCGGTAAAACTGCCGAAAACCACGCCGCCATGTCCGCGTTTAGTGAGGCAATTGAAGACCCTGATATTGTTATCCGGGACATTTTCTTTTACGCCATCAGCGCCAACACCTGCGTTAAAATTGATACAGTCATCGCCGGTGTCAAAAAACGAGTCAAAAATATAGGCCGTATCGCTTGTCGCAAGGTCAATACCATCGGCATTGTGTATATCAAAAGTGGTAACAGTAATGCCTTTTACCGTAACATTTTTGGCATAACTGATAAAAATAACATGGTCTGCCGAGTTCACGAGCGTAAGTCCGCCGATATACAATCCGTCAACGCCTTTAACGGTAATCATATCAGCCCTGCCGGCGTCTTTGCCGCAGGCGGCGGTC
Source organism: Sedimentisphaerales bacterium (assembly GCA_049691175.1). Classification (GTDB taxonomy): domain Bacteria; phylum Planctomycetota; class Phycisphaerae; order Sedimentisphaerales; family UBA12454; genus JAPLMW01. Next base: position 2,131 of record JBAVNP010000212.1, on the reverse strand, counting down.
TGATTATCGCCGAGTTTTGTGTTTCGGCCTATAATAGAACCAACTACATCAGAACTTCCATTGACAGTGCCGCTGCCGCATATCCTGACATTGCTCATACTTCCGTATTTTTCAGTATAAGCGTTAATCAGGCCCATATAATTGTTACCGGTCATATAATATGGAAATCTTTTACTTGTTAGCGGATAATTATTGGCATCGTCACTGCCTCTCAATGTCCCGTCAATTTGAATCGTCATATCGCTTTTTAAAAACAGGGCGCCGCTTAAAAATGTCCCAGCTGGGATTAAAACTTTGCCGCCTTTTGTACATTCATCGATAGCCTTTTGAATCGCTTTGGTATTTAAAGTATTGCAGTCGCCGACTGCACCGTATTTGGTAACGTCAAAAACCTTCATCTCGGGTGCCGTCGATGGTATGACTTTGTTGCTGGGTTCCGATTCAGCCCCGGAAGCATCTACGGCTCTTACAAGAAATGAGTGGGGAGTATTGGCATTCAAACCCGTTGCGGTGTAAAAAAGATTTTTTGTGTTTCCTGCCAGAGACCCTTCTATATAAACATTGTAACTGACAACATTCGAATAGTTCTCAGGTTTATTCCAAATTACCGTAATACTTGAGTCATCAAAAGCCAAAGGCGGAACCATTAGCTTTTGAGGCGAAGCGATAGAAGCTTTCGCCGGGGGTGAATTCTGGTCCTGACTTGAGAAAGCAGTGCCGCCAAACCATACCAGCACAATAATGACACTAATAATAAAACTTACCTTTTTCATATTTAGACCTCCTAAAAATTTAAAAATAATTTACCTGAATTTAACAGCTTATTCTTAAGTAACCCGATTGTCAAGAATTTCATACGTTTTGCGCGATACGGTGTTTTTTTTTGCGCGGTTTTGCGGTGGACATATAGTGCTATTCCTGCTATATTCCCGCATCTAACCAGAATATGCCATACTGTAACTATAAAATGAAAGGAGCAATATGTATATTTTAGGTTTCCATCCTATCGATGTGTTGGTAATTGTGGCCTACCTGGGAGCTATCACTTGGGTCGGCAAAAGAACCTCCGGCAAAGTAAAAAATCAGGAAGATTTCTTTATGGCCGGCCGTTCGGTAGGCAAACTCCTTCAGTATTTTATGAACATGGCCACCATTGTCGATGCCAGCAACGCGGTAAATACCTCCAGTTTTGCATTCGGCAAAGGAATCGGCGGCGTATGGCTGATGCTGGCCCCCATCTTTTCAGGGCCTTATTACTGGTTCATCGCCGGCTGGTTCAGAAGAGTCCGGTTGATTACGATGGCCGAGCTTTTCGATGAACGCTTCAAAAGTAAATTCCTGTCCGTTTTTTATGCCGTCGTGGGAATCTGGCTGACTATAATTCTTGCGGGTATGAGTTACAAAATTACATTTCGTACCTTTGAGGCAATGACGGTAAAGCCGGTTGAGAAATGCACCGCCGCTGAAATACAAAAAATGGATTTGTATAAGGAATACTACCAGCTCAACAAACTCTATAAAGCAAAACAGCTCCCGCAGGAAAATACTGAAAGATATAAAGCTCTCGACAGTATGTACAAAAAAGAACAAATCAGCGCTTATATATCTTACACTCCAGCTTCATGGTTTTACATAATCTATACAATCTTCGTAGGCACATATGTAATAATGGGAGGGCTTAAGGCAACGGTCTGGAATAATGTAATTCAGGGACTTTTGGTTTTCGCGTTTTCGATAATGATGATACCGATTGCGCTGGTAAAACTGGGCGGCTGGGGCGTATTTTCTGCAAAGATACCCGATAGCATGCTGCACTTTTTCGGTTCGGGTTTGGACGAATTTTCTATCTGGTCAATCGCCGCATTCCTGCTGGCAAATTATATCATCGGCATCACCGGCCATCAGGGCAATATGGCTCATAACGGCTCGGCCAAAGATGAAATTACCGCAAGAGTCGGCGGCTTGGGCGGAAATTATACCAAACGAATCCTTACGATTATGTGGGCAATATGCGGCCTGCTTGCATTTGCACTCTATAGCGACTCAATCTCCGACCCCGATACCGCATGGGGCGTAATGAGCAATAATCTGCTCGGCGTTGGACTGAAAGGTGTTATGATAGCAGGTATCC
>JBAVNP010000211.1:0-11785 GCA_049691175.1 Sedimentisphaerales bacterium | reverse complement strand
ATAACTGGCGGATATTCGGCATATATCACTATTGCATTTATTGCGTTTGCAGCTACAGGGCCGGGGTTTGTTTATGAGAGAGTAATTCGTAACAAAGAAGTTACTAAGACAATGATGTTTCTCATAGACCTTGCATTTTGGTCTGCTGTAATTGGATTATTATATGTCTTTAGTTTTTTGAGGATATGGCCAGTTTTATTAGTAATGGGTCTTTCAGCTTTAGCAACGCTGCTGGCAGAGGGTAAATAGGGGACGTTTACCTATTTTTTAGTTGCTAAAGTTTGGGAATAAGTGTTCCGATTACGGAAGATTGCGCCGCTTTCGACGCTAATTGTGAGCCGGTACTGATTTCCGGCGAGGCATTGACATTTGGCCCCGATCCAAACGAATCATAAGTTCGTTCGCTTCTGATTGAGTTTTCAAAGGGCTGCTGTTGCACAGCAGCCCTTTTATTTACAAATGTTTAATCTTCTTGAAATATTGGTTTTTAGGCGGTAAATTATGAATTGAAAGGTTTTTACGCGCTCGTAGCTCAGTTGGATAGAGCGTCGGTTTCCTAAACCGAAGGTCACAGGTTCGAATCCTGTCGGGCGTAATTTTTTGCCTCAGTAGGGGGGGGTTAAGTCTTTCTTAACTTTAGAGATGTGCCTCTGCGTCTTTTTCTGCGAATGACGTTTCTGCCGCCTGGGGTCCTCATTCTTGCTCTAAAACCGCTTTTGCGTTTCTTCTTTATTTTGCTGATACGATGATTTTTCATTTCGGCTCCGTTTATAAGTTTTTGAGTATTCTGCGCAAATTATACCGTAATTTCAACAGTTTTTATTGTTTTAACGTGAATTTGCACAGAAATTATAAAAGTTTGAAGTTCTTTTGTGTCTTTGCGGCTGTTATGGAACGAGGAAGGTGTCGGTTTCACTGCTTGGCGTTTCTGTGCCGCGATAGGTATCGAGATCTTTTACGGTGAAGATGTCGTCGTTCTGGCCGAGTGTCCTTTGTGAAGTGAATTTGACCGTTCCATCGCTGAACATAATGTTCTGGCCTTTTCCGCGATGACTGCTGCTGTTGATTTTGAGCAGTTTTTCATTCAGTTTTACGGGGTTGAATTCCGGTTTTGAGAAGCTGTAAGGGTCTTTAAGGCAGTTTTCAAATATGGGATTGGTGTCGGACATAAGAGGGATTTGTGATTTCGGCAAAACGGCTTTGTTTGGTTCGCTGATGAGCTTGAAACTGTATGAGATGTATCGTCTGTCGGGAAAGTCGAGAATCGCCAAAATCCTTGCTTTTTCAAGAACAGGCATATTTCTATTGCCGGAGCCGGGGCAAAGGAAAACTTCCGGTCCGAGATAGTTTTTCCTGACAAGCAGCCATACGTGCCTTGTATTTGACTGGTTTTCCTGCTCGGTCGAGCCGACTTTCCACCAGGGATTTCCTGCCTTTGTAGCGACGGCTGGCAGAGAGCCTTCGTTTTCGCCTGCATATTGTGTGATTCCCTGAGCGATTTGTGCGAGATTTGCCTGGCAGGCGGTTTTTGTTGCTTGTGCTCTCATTTGCCTTGTTACAGGGATAAATATACTGGCTATTATAAATATTCCGGCTGCTATTGCCGCTGATTCTACAAGATTTCTCCAGAAGCTTGGACGTTTCGTAACTATCTTTTCACTTTCAGCCCGCAGGAGTTTCTCGAGCTGATCACTGCCGGCTTCGGTATTATGCGGATAAAGTTTTTCGAGTGTCTTTTCTACCAGATAGTCGGGGCAGTTCGCGTGTATTTCATGGTCGAGGTGTTCGAGAGGGGAAAGCGAATCGTGAAGCTTGCTATAAAACTCTACGGCACCTTTGTGTGTTCCCAAAAGCTGTTTTGCCGTGTCGGTTTCCCGCTGGTCGGCACATTCGAAATAATAGTCAAGCAGTATATCCCGTTGCTCTTTTGTGAGTGTTTCCATTAAACATTTCCATCATTGGTAATCGACTTCCATTTTTTGGTAAAAAACACGATGGCCGTATGGAGCCTGCTTTTCACCGTCCCTATAGGTATACTTAAAATGTCAGCCATTTGTTTGTAAGAAAATTGTTCAAAATAGGCCAAAATAAGGATTTCACGGAGATTTTCAGGCATATTGGTGACAATTTGTCGCACTTTTTCGGCCCGTTCAGCCTTTTCGGCTTCGTCATAAGGCGTTATTTCATAAGACGTTAAGGAATTGACGACATCGTCGATACTCGACTCGGCAGGCTCGGCCATAGTACTTATGGAAACGGTTTCCTCCCTTTTTTGTTTCCTAAGGACATCTCTTGCTTTGTTTGCGGCTATGGTAAATAACCAGGGCCGCAGGGGTCTGTCCTTTTCGAAACTATGCCGGCTTCGATAAAGCTGCAGGAAGGTTTCCTGAAAGGCTTCTTCCGCAAGCTCCTGCTGATTGAGAAATCTTCTTAGAAATGCATAAAGCGGGTCTTTATATCGTTTTACAATCTCTCTAAAAGCCTCTTTATCGCCGGCTACATAGCGATTTAAAAGCTCCTGCTCATTGTTTTTATTAGTCTGGTTCATTCTACCGGCACAGTAAAGATAAAACTGTGCCGGTATTATAAACAATTTGCAGAAATTGCAATATGCAAATTCGCAAAAGCGGCATTAAAAATCGGGTTTGTCGGTGATGGTTATTCAGGTATTGCTATATTTGGTTCATTCGGGTCAGTGGGCTCGTTAGGCTCCATTGGCACGTTTGGTTCGTCGGCGTAATAACCGGCCTGAGAAATTCCATCAGCAAAGGAAATCGAATTCACCGCATTTAAAGCGCTTCCAAAAATAAGCATTGCCAATCCAACTAATACTACTAAAACTTTTGTTCTCATATTTCACCTCACGGACATTTAATTATTGATTTCACGATACGTATCTTGCAAAGGCTTTATTACAATCGGACTTGTTACTCCGCTGGGGAGAAGTTTCGATTTGTCAGGCGTAATGTTAATTACGCCAACATCTCCGGGGTTGGTCGTTTCCGAACCGCCGTCACCGAGTGTTGCTCCGATGTTGCTTACGTATCCGCTTGAATACCCGCTTGTATCGAACATTGAAATAACAGTGCCGTATATCTCAGCATTGCCGCGAATATCCACGATGCCGCCGACGATGGCGCCTGTCAGAACATTGTCGTCGCTTTTGGTCGGATTGGTGTTGCCGATATCGACGTTGAAATTTGGAGCAAGAATTGTAATCGGAATATCAGTCTGGTTCTGGAACGTCTCTTCTCCGGTGAAATAGAGCTGGTTTCTCTGCCACCATCCGCTTGAAGTATCGGTAGAAGGTTTAGTGACAATAGGGCCGTTGAAGACGCAGTTTTCAAACCGGATATTATTAGAATTGGTCGAAGTACCGCCATCTACGTAGAGGATGCCGTTAAAAGTGCAGTTTTTGAAAAGAGCGTTTTTCTTTGCGGCAACCATTGCATTCGTAAGTGTCTTATTTTCACAAACATAACGAGTCAGCTTCAATCCTCCTGACGGGGGCGCATATTCCGTTACCGTGGAGGTGTAGTATGATGACGGTATGACGGTCGTCTGGCTTTTGTACTGACTGGTATCATAATCGGTTATTTTCATACCGGGCATATCCGCTGCTTTGTTGCCATAATTGACGTCGTAGATGATGCCCTGGCAGTGGCCTTGTATCTCATCTGTGGGACTGATTACCTTGTCTCCCTGGACATCATACACCGGATTACCGTTTGCGTCCAGTGTCTCAAGATGGTAGGGCATCTTGGTAGTACCTGCATACAGGTCAGGACCTGGTTGCCCTGTCGCAGGATTGAATTTGCTAAGAATGGTACCGATAGTCCCCTCGACTGTTGAATCGCTGGTAATATTAAAGGGGGAGATATTCTGGTATTTCCAACTGCTGTAAATATTGCCGTGTATGGTCGAATTGCCGGTGAGCCACATGCGGGTTTGTGAGGCAATGGAATATTGCAGCACGTCCGCCTTTTTTGTAATTTGCAATTCCATCTCGATTGTTCGAGTCATAGCGCCATCGGTACCGGTGGAGCGAATGCCGATTTTATTCGGTTCTGTGTCATAACGGAAGAATTGCAGCCAGAAACTTGCGTCTGAGCCGAAGTTTATGGGATTTGTGGTTATTTCATTGCTGTCGGAATGATTTATACTAACTCCTCCATAATTGCAGTTCTGTAAATATTGATATAATGAATTCCACGTATCGCATGCATCGCTGATGCTGATTTCGTTGTCGGCTGTGCTTTTGATGTTAACATCCGCTGCCAGATATTTAGCATATTCGATACCGGATTCGGCCGCACAAAGGGCCGAATTAGTCTTATGGTTATTTTGTGTCACCTGAATATTTGTGGATGAAATAGCGGCCAGCGACAGGGCAAGGACAGCGATAATAGCCAGTATTATCATAGTGATGATAAATGCAATACCTTTATGTCTGGCAGTTTGAGTCATTAAGACCCTCCGAACCGCCTTCGTTGGGCGAGGCAGTTCTATATAAAGGATAATAAATAAAAAGTAAAAAGCCATTGTCCGATAAAACGCGGGTTTTTACCTGTCGGCGTTATAACTGCTGCGTGTGAATGGGCTAGACAATACCCAGTTGAAGCCAAGCTGTTTTGCTCTTGCTGCCCAATAGTCGAATTTATCCGGATGAATATATTCGACAACGTCGAATGAATTTTTTGAGGGTTTAAGATATTGACCGATGGCAATACGGTCGCAGTTTACGTTTCGCAGGTCTTTTAAAACCTGCTCTATTTCATCGTCCGTTTCGCCAAGGCCGAGCATAATAGCAGATTTGGTCGGCGTATTCGGCAACGTTTTTTTTGCCATTTCAAGAAGTTTAAGAGATGCGTGGTAATCCGCTCTGCTTCTTGCGATTTTGTAGAGTCTCGGTATGGTTTCGAGATTGTGGCCGAAAACAAATGGCAGGGCGGGCGAAAGAATTTTTAGAGATTCTGCTTGGCAATTTTTAAAGTCCGGCACAAGCAGTTCAAATTTAATGTCTTTATTTTCTTGCCTTACAGCATTAATTACGTCTCTAAATTGGCCTGCTCCACCATCAGGCAAATCGTCTCTCGTAACACTGGTAATAACGAGGTATTTAAGATTTAATTGTTTTGCAAGTTCTGCGATTTTTTGCGGCTCTTGTTTGTCCGGCGGCAGGGGAGTTCCTTTTGCGACTGAGCAGAATTTGCAGTTTCGTGTACAGATATTGCCGAGGATTAGGACGGTTGCTGTTCCTTTGCTCCAACACTCGCCTTTATTGGGACAATTGGCATTAGTGCAGATTGTCTCAATCCCAAGCCGCTCAAGAATTGTGCTGGTGTTATTATAATTATCACCCGCGGGCAAAGGTCTTTTTAGCCACGGAGGCAATCGTTTTCTATTTTGAATTTCCATCGATAAAATATTTTAACAGGATTTTTTTTAAGATATTTTTTGCGTCGTTGATATCCGTTTTTTTGCCCACTTCTTTCTCAACGTTAGTCATTTTAACGTTTTCAAGGCCGCAGGGGACAATTAAATCAAAAATACTCAAATCATTATTGATATTTATGGCTATGCCGTGAATCGTAATCCATTTTTTTACCTGCACGCCGATAGAAGCGATTTTTCTGTCATTAATCCATAAGCCCGGAAAGGTTTTTTTTGTGCAGCAGTTTAGTCCCAGTTCGGACAGAAAATCAATTCCTATTTTTTCAAGTAGATGAACAAAATCGCTTACGCCAAGCGAACGTTTTTTAAGGTTTATGATTGGATATATAACGAGTTGGCCGGGGTTGTGTGCTGTGGTTCCGCCGCCGCGGCGGATTTGAAAAATCTCAATGCCGGCCTGTTTGATTATATCAGTGTCTTTTGCGAGTTTATTAGCGCTGCTTCTTGCTCCAAGTGTAATAACAGGTGGATGTTCGACAATGAAAATAGTATCTTTTCCAGAGCCGTTAAGCAGGTCCTGATGAGCATTTTCCTGCAAGACAAGCGTGGATTGATAATCTTTTAAGCCGCAGTCAATAATATTTATAGCATTATTTGACATTCGCCGGTCATTATAGCATAGGAAGTGGCTTGTAAAAAGCCAAGAATAGAGTACAATGAGTCGCAGCAGTTAAAAGGAAGTAAAGAGGTAAAGAAGTAAGGAAAACGGAGTTATCGGTTATCAGAAACTCGGTTATCAGTAACGATTATAACTGATAGCTGAATACCGATAACTGAATTACCGAATAAATGCGGGCGTAATTCAGTGGTAGAATGTCAGCTTCCCAAGCTGGACGTCGCCGGTTCGAATCCGGTCGCCCGCTGTTGTTTTTATGTTATGCCCTTTTTAGACCGACAGATTATGAGAAAACAATCAGGCTTTACCCCCGCACCAATTTGTATTGTAACGACAAGGCTTAAAAAAACACCTAAAACTGTTTTGACCGGTTTTCAGGATGCTGGGCCAAAGTGTAAACCCCCACACCAATATATTGGTGTGAGAGGTAAATTAGTGAGGGGGTTTACACTTATTGAGCTTCTTGTAGTGATGGCGATAATAGCGATGCTTTTAGCTATTATGGTGCCGACTTTGTCTTATTCACGTCAACTCGCATACCGGATTACATGCCTTAATAATTTAAAACAGCTCGGAGTTGCGATTACGGCTTACGCCCAAACCTACAGTTATTATCCTGTGAGTGTCCCGTTGGATGTTAATGAGAAATGGAGCGATTTTCTGGCTGACAAGTCTATCGCTGTAGGGAAAGAACTCGGCGTTCCTGTTTCACTTTGGCCGTTTCATCAGACTGCCGCCTTATATAACTGCCCGATTTTGAGCAGGATGGATTGCGATATAAGTTACTGTTATAATTGCCTTGCCGGTAAAAAATACGCCGCCGATGAGCCTGTTATTGAGCCTTCTTATATTCCACCGACGCCTCCTGAGGCGGAACAAAAAGCTGATGTTCGCCCGTTGGCTCCTGAAAAAGTGAAATCACCCGGAATATTTATCCTGATGTATGACCTTCCAATTGTTGATGTTAGCCCTGATTCCAATAGTTTATATGCTTTATATCATGATATCGACCCGGATGATTACCGGAAAGTTGAGACTTTTGCCCCTGTTACCAAAGCCGGTCCAGGCTATCTGTGGACTTATTGGAATACTTATGGCCCACATTCCACAGGCTATAATATCCTCTTTGCCGATGGGCATATAAAATGGCATAAAAGATGGTCCGACTCGGAAATGAATCGCAGTCCACAATAGCTTAATTCCTGTCATCTTGACGCTTTAATTTTGATTTTTGCCAAAACTGGCAGAAAAAAGCGGTTGGGACCTGATTTTACGAAAATCATTTCTTTTTTAATTTATTTTATAACCTGTTTATATTTAATAACTTAAGTTGAGTTGAGACTTTTGTCTTTCCTTGCAGCGAAAAACTGGTATTTTCTTTGCATACAAGGTGGAAGTAAGGAAATAAGGAACTAAGGAAGTAAGGAACTTATTAACGGCGGGGGCTAATATTTGTTTTTTCCTTGCTTCCCTGCCTCTTTACATCTTTACTTCCTTTTTAGTGAATATTGTTTCTATTTTTTGACTTTTAATGGAGTGAATAGATTATGGCAAAAAAATTGGTTTTTGAAGCTGATGCAAGGGCGGCGTTGTTGAACGGCGTTGAGAAGCTGGCAATGGCTGTTCGTTCAACTCTCGGTCCTCGCGGCAGGAATGCTATTATAGACAAAAGCTGGGGCGGGCCGACGGTTACGAAAGACGGCGTAACCGTAGCTGAGGAAATTGAGCTGGTTGACAAGGCCGAGAATATGGGCGCCAAGCTTGTCCGTGAAGCCGCAAGCAAGACGAGCAAAATCGCAGGCGACGGCACAACGACCGCGACAGTTCTTACCGAGGCGATTTTTAAGGAGGCGTATCGCAACATAACCGCAGGCGCCGATGCGATGTCTATTAACAGAGGCATTCAGCAGGCTGTGGAAGCTGTAACAGATGCGCTGAAGAAACTTGCCAAACCGATTGACATTACAAAACGTGACGGCATTACCAACATCGCAGCGATTTCGGCCAACAATGACCCTGAAGTCGGCAAAATAATGGCTGATGCTTTTATGAAACTCGGCAAGGACGGTGTTATTACCGTTGAGGAAGGCAAGAGCCTCGATACGACACTCGATTTTGTCGAGGGTATGCAGTTCGACAGGGGGTATCTGTCTCCGAATTTTGTAACAAACGCAGACAATATGGTCTGCGAACTGGAAAAGCCGTACATTCTCGTTTTCGAAGATAAGATAAGCAGTGTGCAAAAACTTGTGCCGCTGCTCGAGGCAACGGCAAAGAGCAAACGGCCTTTGCTGATTATCGCGGAGGACATTGAAGGCGAGGCACTTGCCACGCTGGTAGTCAATAAACTTCGCGGCGTTATTTCGGTTTGTGCCGTCAAGGCGCCGGGCTATGGCGACAGGCGCAAAGCAATGCTGCAGGATGTGGCGATTCTTACCGGCGCTGAGCCGATTTACAAGGATTTGGGTATTGAGCTTGATAAGGTAAAACTTTCTCAGCTCGGAAGAGCCAGGAAAGTTACCATTGATAATGACAACACAATAATAGTTGAGGGTGCAGGCACGAGGGAAGCTATTGCCGGCAGAATAAAAGAGATTCGCAACGAGATTGATTCGACAACCAGCGATTACGACCGTGAAAAACTGCAGGAAAGACTTGCCAAGCTGACCGGCGGTGTGGCGCAGATAAATGTCGGCGCTGCCAGCGAAGCGGAAATGAAGGAAAAGAAATCCCGCATTGAAGATGCGCTTCACGCGACAAGAGCCGCCATTGAGGAAGGCGTTGTGCCGGGCGGCGGCGTGGCGCTGATTCGCTGTATCGATGCTGTTAAGAAACTTAAACTCAAGGATGATGAAAAGACCGGCGTTGATATAGTGGTCAACGCCCTTAAGATGCCCTGTTTCTATATTGCGGAAAATGCCGGTGCGGTCGGCAATCTTGTGGTAAACAAGATTTCTGAAGGCAAGGGCGGTTTCGGATACAATGCCGATACCGGCAAATATGAAGACCTTATCGAAAGCGGTGTTATTGACCCTGTGAAGGTAACAAGAATCGCTTTGCAGAATGCCGCTTCTGTCGCGGGTCTGCTTGTTACCTGCGATTGCGTGGTTACAGAAAAACCTGAAAAGAAAAAAGGCGGTCAGGGTATGCCCGGCGGCGATATGGGCGGAATGGGCATGGGCGGAATGGGAGGAATGGGTATGGGAGGAATGGGTGGCATGGGTGGCATGGATATGTAAAAAAATATTATCAGGAACTTTTTGATTTTATGGAGATATAAAAATGAAACTTAGACCTTTGGATGACAGGATTGTGGTAAAGCCGCAGGAGGCGGAAGAAAAGACAGCAGGCGGTATAGTTCTGCCTGATACGGCAAAGGAAAAGCCGCTGATGGGCAAGGTTATTTCAACCGGCCCCGGCAAACTTTTAGACAATGGCAAACGGGTGGAAGTTGCCGTTAAGAAAAACGACACAGTGCTGTTCGGCAAGTACGGCGGAAACGATATAAAAATCGACGGCGTGGAATATAAAATTTTGCGCGAAAGCGATATCCTTGGAATAGTTGAAAAGTAATTCAAACTGCTTTTTATAAGCTGGAGATAAAAAATGGCAAAACAAATGATGTTCGATGATGTTGCAAGAACACATCTCAAGCAGGGCCTGTCAACATTGGCTGCTGCCGTTAAAGTTACACTGGGCCCGACAGGCAAAAACGTTATGCTGCAAAAAAGTTTCGGCTCGCCCAAAATTACCAAAGACGGCGTATCGGTCAGCAAGGAAATCGAGCTGCCGGAGCCGTTCAAAAATATGGGCGCAAAAATGGTTAATCAGGTCGCAAGCAAGACAAGCGATGTGGTCGGCGACGGCACAACGACCGCTACGGTTCTTGCCGAAGCGATTTACAGCGAGGGGCTGAAAAATGTAGCGGCCGGCGCAAATCCAATGGCAATAAAACGAGGCATAGATAAAGCAGTTCAGATCGTTGTGGATTTTATTGCATCTAAAAGCCAGAAGGTGAAAGGCCACGATGATATTGCCAAGGTGGCAACCATAAGCGCAAATAACAATTCTGAAGTCGGAAAGATTCTTGCTGATGCGATGGACAAAGTCGGCAGGGAAGGCGTCATTCAGGTCGAAGAAGGCAAGAGCCTTGTGACTGAGCTTGAGGTTGTCGAAGGTATGCAATTCGACCGCGGCTATATTTCTCCGTATTTTATTACGAATACCCAGACGCTCGAAGCTGTGCTTGAGGATGCTTATATTCTTCTTTATGAAAAGAAGATTTCCAGTATCGCGGAGTTAATACCGCTTTTGGAAAAAATTGCTCAGGTCGGCTCACCTCTGCTCATAGTGTCTGAGGATGTCGAAGGCGAAGCGCTTGCCGCTCTTGTTATCAATAAGCTTCAGGGCGTTTTGAAAGTTTGCGCGGTAAAAGCTCCCGGTTTTGGCGACAGACGCAAGGCGATGCTCGGCGATATGGGAATTCTCATAGGCGGACAGGTGATAACTGAAGATTTGGGCGTCAAACTTGAAAAGATTGAGCTTTCTCAGCTTGGCAGGGCGAAGAAAATAGTTGTCGGTAAGGAAAACACGACGATTATTGAAGGTGCCGGCACGAAGAAAGATGCCGATTCCCGCTGTGAGCAGATACGAAAGCAGATTGAGGCGACCACCAGCGATTATGACCGTGAAAAACTCCAGGAAAGATTAGCCAAACTGACCGGCGGCGTGGCCGTAATCAAAGCAGGCGCATCGACTGAAACCGAGATGAAGGAAAGAAAAGACCTTCTTGATGATGCTCTACACGCAACTAAAGCAGCAACTGAGGAAGGCGTAGTTCCCGGCGGCGGCGTAATTTATCTGCGGGCGATTGAGAAAGTCCGCCAGGCAAAAGCAAAGGCCGAAGGCGATGAAAAAACAGGTTTTGATATTATTGCTTATGCTTTGAGAACTCCGACGAGGCAGATAGTTGAAAATGGAGACGACGATGGCGACGTAGTTGTCGAAAAGCTGCTCGAACAATCCGGCAATATGGGCTATGATGCCAACACCGGCGAATTTGTCGATATGGTTAAAGCAGGTATAATTGACCCTGCCAAGGTGGCAAGATGCGCTTTGCAGAATGCCGCTTCTGTTGCGGGGCTTATGCTGACGACGAATGTTCTTATTACCGAACTTAAGGAAGACGAGCAGGATAAACAGCCTATCGAAGGGTCGGTAAGATAATAGAAGTAAAGAAGCAAGGAAGTAAAGAAGTAAGGAAAAAACTGATTCGTTTCCTTACATCCTTATTTCCTTATTTCCTTACTTCCTTTTTGTTAATTTATGGTTGAAATCTTCTGCTGAAAAACAGATGGCAAAACGCGATTATTACGAAGTTTTGGGAGTGGATAAAAAGGCCGGCTCGGACGATATAAAACGGGCTTATCGCCGGCTGGCGATAAAGTATCATCCTGACAAGAATCCCGGTGACAAAGACGCTGAGGCGAAGTTTAAGGAATGTGCCGAGGCTTACGAGGTTTTAAGCGACGCCGACAAGCGCTCACGCTACGACCAGTTTGGTTACGCCGGTCTGCAGGGCTCAGGCGTGCACGATTTTTCGAGAATGAACGTCGAAGATATATTCGGCGCACTGAATCTGGAGGATTTGTTCGGCGATTTGTTCGGTTTTTCCGGCAGGGGCCGCCGTTCCGCCAGAAACGCTCCGCACAAGGG
>JBAVNP010000210.1:0-1806 GCA_049691175.1 Sedimentisphaerales bacterium | reverse complement strand
ACTGACGAAAGTGCTGGAAAACATACGTAAAGATATTGACCAGATTCGGCAGGAAAGCACAATTGCGGCTACAGGGGGGATGATGATTAATCAGACTTTCGAGAGAATACTTTATGTGCTGAGCCAGTCACCTGTTCTTGCCGAGAGACTTGACCAGCCCAAGGGGCTGGAGTTTGACCATTTGACACTGGGCAGTGGGCGAGTTGGAATGAAACTCGAAGATAAAATTGTCAAGGTGCGGATACTCATCGGCAGGTCTAAAAATCTTTGGGGTGAAAAATAATGTAGAAAAAGGCCGGCATTTAACCGGCCTTTTTTATAGCGATGGGGAATTGGCCCTATTTTGTTTCACCCATCAGTTTTACAATTGTCGGTTCCATAGCTTCGGCCCATATTTTATAGCCTTTTTCCTGCGGATGAAGCAGGTCCGGCATTACTTCTCTGGTAAGCACGCCCTTTTTGTTCAAAAACTTTTTATTTATATCGAGATAGTAAATCATTTTGTTATCAGCGATTTTTGAGACAAGTTTACCGGCCTTATTGTTTTTTTCCCACTGCGGATTAGGAACTGCATCCTGCGTTTTGCTTGCCCGCTGCGTGTCCGAGCCGCGAGGGAAAATCGCGAGTATCAAGACTTTCGTGTTCGGCAGTTTTGTTCTAAGTTCGCAAACGATGGCCTTAATGCCATCGGCAATTTGTTCGGAAGTGTAATCATTTTTTTTAGAGTTGTTTGTTCCAACCATTAAAACGGCTAATTTTGGATTGATGTCATTGATTTCACCGTTTTGAAGCCGCCAAAGGACATGCTGCGTTTTATCGCCGCTGAAACCCATATTGACGGCATTGCGTTTGGCGTAATACTGGTCCCATATTTGCTTGCCGCCTTTTTCCCAGTAGTGCGTGATAGAATCGCCGACCATAATGAGGTCCACGCTGCCCTGCTTGTTTCTTTCGAGAATAGCGTTGTGCCGAGTCATCCACCAGTCCTTGTCGAGCCTTGGAACTGGGACGACGGCGTTTGAATCGGACTTTATATCACAGGGATTTTTGGCGGCGAGGGCACAATTACAAATAATCGAGAAACAAAACAGAGAAATAAGAATCTTTTTCATATTCATCCTTTCAAGTAAAAGAGTCTTCAAGTCGCTACATAAATTTTGGCCTGAATATTTTCAAGCCTTCCGAAACAAATAAGCTCGTCGTTGAGCATAAAGGTCGTATCCGGAGGCGGGTTCGGTATTGTTTCGTGGCCTCTTGCAATGGCAAGAACGGTTATGTCGTAACTTCTTAGTTTTGACTCTATAAGTGTTTTGTTCAGGACCGGGCTGTTTTCGCAAATAGTTATCCTCGATACGCCATAACCGCCTGTGGAAATTAAAAGTTCCTCAAAAGTTACATGCTTGATTATATCCTTCTTTAAAATAAATTTTCTCAAAAAATCTGTAAAGCCGTGAGCGGGGCCATCGTGCGTAAAGAGCTTATAGAGCAGCACAAACAACAGGATAATCACGGCAAAATTTATCCAGGGCAGCAAGTCTGACGGTATAAAATCTTTGAGAAAAGGCAGGGAAGTTCTGGCTTCACCCGCCATCGGTCTTATAGAATTGGCGAAAGTAGCTATCATAGTAACAAGACCTGCGTTGCCGAGGACTATGAGGACAGAAGCGATTTTGCGTCTCTGGGGATTTGAAACGACAAGTTCGGATTCCCTTGTAGTAAAACCTGTGCCCGTAAAACAACTCAAGGCCTGAAATTTCGCCAAAGACCAGTCAAGTCCAGTGAGCTGAAAAGCAACAGCCCCAATTC
>JBAVNP010000209.1:0-5133 GCA_049691175.1 Sedimentisphaerales bacterium | reverse complement strand
GAACAACACAATGTGGATTGCCGATTGTAACTGCTGAAAATTTTATCAGTTGGCCGTCGATTTTCATTTCTTCATTTATAACTTCCCGCTGCGGGCCGGTTACAGGAATTTTTATGCTGTCGAAACTTGCTCTGCCCATTTCTACTGTAACTTTTCGTCCATTTTGCAGAATTTGCGATTTGACTATTCCGCCGGGCGTTGAAATCGTGAACGGTTTTGTTCCCGCTTTTTTCATATCGAATAGGTATCTTGAAAAAATACGAAGGCCGTTACCGCTTTTTTCAGCCTCGCTGCCGTCAGGATTGAAAATCCGCAGGGCGAAATCCGCATCTTTTACGATGGTTGGCCCGTAAAGAATTCCATCCGAACCCAGGCCGTAGTTTCGGTGACATATCCTGCGAACCTGCTCCTTTGTTATTTTAGCCGCGAAGTCGTCCGGGTTCAGGACAATATAATCATTTCCCAAAGCCTGATATTTATAAAATTTCATCGCTCAGTCTCTTTCAGCGGTCTTAACCGTTTCTCCATTTTGTAATAATCCAGTTTTTTGCCGTTTTCTACTTTCACAAAAGTTTTCTTTATGGTTTTGTAGTCCAGCGAGTCGTAAAATTTCTTGGCCGGCAAGGATGAATCCAATTTGACAGTTCTAATTCCGGCCAGCAGGGCCTTTGCCTCAAGTTTTTTCATAAGAAGTTTGCCTAATCCCTGTTTCTGAAATTCAGGATTGACAAAGACTCTCGTAATATAGCCGTCAATTAAAGTTGCGGTTCCTATAAGGCGATTGCCTTTTTCTAAAACAACGGTGTATCCTTCTTTTGCGGCTTTCAAAATATTTTTATTATTGTGATAATCTTTAAAATATTTTATCGCCTCGGCGCTGTAAACACGCGGATAATTTATATCGATTGTTTTATGTATCAGGTCTCTGACGGCATCCAAATCAGACGATTTGAACTTTCTAATTTTTAGCTTATTTTTTTCGAGCATTTTCTTTTCCTGTATCTTTCATCATCATTATTATATCCGGGCGCTGCGTCCAGCCTGTCCGTCTCCAGAATTTTCGGCCATTACGATTTTTCGCAAAAACGAATATTAGACATACCGTCATACCGATAGAGGCAAGTTTTGAAAGGGCTTTTTGGATTAACGCCTTGCCGATACCTTTTTTGCGGCAGCCCTTTACAACTGCCAAATGAAAGATATATCCGCGTCTGCCATCGTGCCCGCACAAAACAGTGCCGACTATTTTTTTATTGTCGCGGGCGATAAAACTCAAACCCGGATTTCGCCGCAGGTATCTCGCTATTCCTTTTCTGCTGTCAGAGTCTTTATGCAGACCCATCCCTTCGGTATTTTTCCAAAGCGAAAAAACCTCATCGTAATCTTTGATTTTCATTTCAGAAATTTTCATTTTTATTCCCATTCAAATCAATCCAATATCGTCTGATTAGCTCTTTAGAACCTTCCCGTTTTGTTTTATCAACAAGTTTGCCGCCATTCTTTTCTATCACTCTTGCCGAGGCAATATTATTATCATCGCAGGTAATCAATATGCGTGTTATGCCTAATGCTCGGGCTTTTTCCAGCACAAGCGAAAGCATTTTTGTGGCGTAGCCCTTTTGACGTTCTGATGGACGCACAGAATAGCCGATATGCCCGCCGAGATTTTTCAAAAAATCGTTGAGCCGATGTCGAAGGTTGCATGTTCCGACAATACGTCCGCGACTGATAAGCCAATATGTGCTGGCAGGGACCCACCCTTCCGGTAGCCCAACGCCTTTGGCGTGGTCTTTTAACCGGCCGACGGAATTTTCAAAATCGTCTTTGTCTATGCTGCCGATGCCATTGATTACCTTCTCGCCTTCTGCGTTGTATTCCTCGGCCATTTCGAGAAACTCCGATTTCAGCTCAACAGTCGGTTCTATCAATCTAATATCTGCATGTCTCATTTCTTATTACCTTTCTATTTTCGTGCCACTGCTATCAGTCTTTTTGCGTTATGGTCGTAATCTGCGCCCGTAAAGTCGCCGTAAATGTTGACAGACTTAAAGCCGCAATCCTTCAGCAGACCGGTTAATTCAGCGGCGGAATAAAGCCTGTGGCCGAATTTAAATTCTTTTCGCCTGCCGTTTTCGAGCAAAATCCATCTGTTGTCAATCCATGACCAGTCCTGACGCACCTTGCGTTCCTCCAGAAAAATTCTGCCGTTTTCCTGCTGCCAGTCTCGCGGGCTAAAAATCCGGGCCAATATTTCTTTGCCTATTATGTCTATAATCAGCCTCCCGCCTTTGCGCAGCGAGCAGTACATATTAGATAGAACACGTCTGTCGTCTGCCGGATTTTCGAAGTATCCGAAAGCTGTGAACATATTGATTGCCGCATCAAAACTATCAAGCAGGCAAAATCGGCTCATATCGCTCCGGATGAACTGAATGTTTAGACCTTCAGCTTTTGCCTTTCTGCGAGCCTTTGCAAGATATTCTTCAGTCAGGTCAACGCCTGTAACATTGTAACCTCGCCGTGCCAGTTCCAGCGAATGTCTGCCGAATCCACAGCACAAGTCAAGAATTCTTGCACCTTTTTTGATGCCTGAAAGTTTTATAATCTGGTCAACTTCCCCGGCAGTATCTCCCAGCCGTTTCTGGTTGAACATCATAGGCGCAAAGGTATTCCAGAAATTTTCATCTTCATACCATTGTTTCTTTTGTTTTTTTCGCATTAACTTTTCCTTTCCTGATAGCCAATAAAAAAGCCTTGCAGGTTTTATTCCCTGCAAGGCTTTTAATATTTATAAAATGAAGTCTTTTAGGGAATAGTTTCCTTTATCTGCGGCATAATACCTACAAACAACTTTGCTGCATAGGCACAAAGCTGCCAATTGGCCGCTGTGCGGCTTAGGCTTATATGTTTTTGCCTGTTTTTCATTAAGTTTTCCATTAAGAATTCCAATTAATAAGTAATGAACCCTTCATAATACTACCAAAGAAGTTGGAAAGCAAGAATAAATTTTCAACCCAATAAGTTGGCGTGTCCTTGCCTCCTTACCTCTTTACTTCCTTACTTCCCTTTAGCAATGGGCGGTACAGGATTCGAACCTGTGACCTCACGGGTGTGATCCGTGCGCTCTAACCAGCTGAGCTAATCGCCCTGTGTACTAACTTCCATATTAAGAACATTTACGGCGGGTGATTGTCAAGATTTTTAGATAAAAGAGACGGCATTTTGGGAATCGTGAAATACTCGTTCTGATAATATTGACCGATAAAAAATTTAAAATTAATATTCTGGACATAATATACATTTATTTGATGTATTATTGCTAAATAATTGTTGGTGTTATAATAACGGCCAAAAACATGCGATTTTGTTATTATGACTATTGCGCAAAACAGATTTTACAAATGCGCAATATTATCTTGCTAATTGTAACATCTTATGCGATAATAATGGCGATAATATGGTATATATAGGTAAGTTATAAAGTTCGTATTAAAAATGGAAAAAATTATCAGAACGTTATTTTTTTATTAAGGAGAGTGTGTTATGAAGATTAAGTCAATATGTATAATTTTGTCAGTGTTAGTGATGATGGTTTATCCATCCGCCAAAGCGGCGATATGGAACCCTGACACGGATCCCAACTTGATGTTCAATTTGAATTTTGAGCAAAACAAGGCTGGCCCTCCCCCGGAAACAAACGATGTGGGCCCATCAAAACTTGTGGGAACAGCTTATGATTATAATACTACCGACCCACCATTTCATATGTGGAATTCTCAGTGGAATGGAGACGCAAACGCAGCCAAGATTGGCAACTTCGTCTGCGATTTCAGAAAGCCTTGCGATATCAACACCAGTAGGACATATGATGCTTGTGTGAGCGTTCCTTACGATACGCTATTCGACCTTGGTGGCGAGATATACCCAGAAACCCCGCACCTTAGCAGAACTTTTACCTTCTGGTTCTATCCTGATATTCAAACTTCGACTGGCACTTTAATCAGGCACGCCCAGGTGGCCGATCCAAATTATCGTTGGGAAATCAGAATGTACGATGGGAAGCTTCAATTCTGGTCCAAAATGGCTGACGCTGGTATTCCTCTGCGTATGGAAACGACCAAGACACTGACCGACTTGGAAGTTCAGGCGAACTCCTGGCATCATGCCGCGATTGTTTTTGACAGATGGACGCGTGAAGCCAGCCTTATATTTATTGACGGTCTCCAGGTGGACAGGACGGTTCTTTCTTATAGCAAAATATATGCAAACGTTGTTGACCTTGACGAGATTACTCCTGTCACGTTTGGCACCGGGGACTATGAATTTGAAGGCATGCTTGACGAGTGTCGCATCTATCATAGAACTCTGTCGGCTTCTGAAATCAGTATTCTTTATCAGACTGATTACAAAAACAAGGCTATTGCGCTCGATCCTTTCCCCAATGCTTCAAATGTTCCTGTTGACACCAATCTCATCTGGTATCCTGACCCCTGTTCTACAAGGCAGTCATGGTATTTTGATGATGATAACGATCCGTGTACAGACCCGTTGCATTCAGGAATTAATGAGAGCAATGATGTGAACAGCGTGGCTAATGCTTCAATTGGCGGCCCGCTGGGTCTTAATACCACCTATTACTGGGCGGTTGATACGAATGTCAACGGCACTATATATCCGGCGGTCTGGAAGTTTACTACAGAAACAGGCAAGGCGTTTAATCCTGTGCCGGCTAACGGCGAAGAAGATATAAATGTCGGGGCTGTTAACCTGCAGTGGAGCGCTT
The DNA here is from genome assembly GCA_049691175.1 of Sedimentisphaerales bacterium. Classification (GTDB taxonomy): domain Bacteria; phylum Planctomycetota; class Phycisphaerae; order Sedimentisphaerales; family UBA12454; genus JAPLMW01. The sequence continues at coordinate 350 of JBAVNP010000209.1, read as the reverse complement.
CTTCAAGTGCCAGCAGCTTTGATGTCTATTTCGCTGACAATTTTGACCGTGTAAACGACGTTAATGCTGATGCCTTGGATGTGAATAATACTGATGTTACTGACACCAATACTGTGGTTAATGCACCTGTCAAGGGCGAAACCTATTATTGGCGCATCGTAACTAAATTCCCGGTGGAAACCAATCTGCCTGATGTTGCGAGCGATGTATGGAGTTTCCGTACCGAACCGCAGCTTATCATTGTAAATACTTCTGATACAGGGGCTATGTATAATGACGTTAATTATCCCGCCAAGTCTCTTACATTTGTTGAAGATAGCTGTGGAGTTAACGGTTATCTTGGCGACGAT